>JAZFZF010000068.1:0-2852 GCA_036443875.1 Nitrososphaerales archaeon | reverse complement strand
ATATTAGAGTGGTTAGATTTACGTTAAAATAGTTGTTCTGCAGAGAGCAGGTAATGAAAGCGATGGTACTAAATCATACAGCACCGATTGAAACTAAACCGCTGAAACTTACCGATGTAAATATGCCAACATTGGGCAAGAATGAAGTTCTTATGAAAATCACTGCATGTGGAGTGTGCAGATCGAATTTACATTTGATCGAGGGAGACTGGTTGAAGTATGGCATACCTCCAAAGCTTCCAATTATTCCGGGGCATGAGATAGTTGGTATCGTAGAGTCAGTTGGAGGTGATGTTACAACATTTGCTATAGGAGAGAGAATAGGAATACAACCATTATACAATTCGTGTAGACATTGTGATTATTGCCTAACTGGAAGGGAGCATCTCTGCGATGCTAGGCAGATAACTGGTGATACGGAAGATGGTGGTTATTCAGAATACATAAAAGTGCCATATGATTTTACCTATAAAATTCCTGATGGTATAGATGATTTACATGCTGCGCCTTTATTCTGCCCTGGCGTGACTGCATACAGAGCTGTAAGGCATGCTGATCTCTCTCCAGGAAAGACTGTTGCAGTGTTTGGGATTGGAGGAGTAGGCCATCTCGTGCTGCAGATAGCAAAGCTATATGGAGCGAAAGTTATAGCGGTTACAAGAAGCAAGGTGCATCAACATCTAGCATCCAAGCTTGGTGCAGATACAATAATATCTCCTTTAGAGGAGGATGTCGTACAATCGATCCAAAAGATGGGGTTTGTGGATTCTGTTATAGTATTCGCACCTGCAAAGGAGGCATTGAGTCAGGCCGTAAAGTCTGTGAAAAAGGGAGGTACTATTGTTATGGGTGTTTTTGGATCTATAGGCGATGAATTTATGTTCGTAGATGAAAAGGTGATCAAGGGTAGTGTCATTGGATCTAGGAAAGATATGAAGGAAGTTCTCGCTCTAGCTGCTGACGGTTCGATAGAGGTTGTTTGCGAAAAACATTCGTTAAACGATGCAAATGAAGTTCTTACAAAACTGAAAACCGGCGGGATAGAAGCTAGAGCTGTGTTAATGCCCTAGAAATATAATGGAACTATGTGTGCCATCTCTTCCTTATTTGACGTAAGCACGCCAGAACAGGAACTACAGGCAATATGCCTAACAAATATGCAAAGTTAGGCTTGATGAGTTATTGTCCAGTGCTTATCACATTCTGCTTCTATCAATAACATATACCAAGTTTACAGATGCATGAAATTAATATAACTTGAATACTGTAAAAATTCATGGGATATCAGTTCCTAGACCATATGACTGATGCGTACATAGAAGCACATGGTAGTACAATGGAGGAAGCATTTGAATTTGCGGCGGAAGCAGTGGTTGATACAATGATAAGCGTAGGTAAGGTTGATGCTATAAAAGAAGAGAGGCTGAGTATAGATGGTCATGATCTGGAAAGTCTACTCTACAATTGGTTAGATTTGGTAATGCTAAAAATACTTGTTGATAGACAGGCGTTGTCGTACTTCAAGGTCTCCATTTCAGAACTTAAAAATGGCTACGAATTGAAAGCTATTGTAAGAGGTGAGCCATTAGATCTTCAGAAACATGACTATAAGATAGAAATCAAGGGTGTTACATATCATATGATGCAAATAGTACGTAATGATATAGTAAAGATAAGATTCTTGCTGGATCTTTGAAAATCTTTAATAGTTAATATTATTATAATACGCTTCATGGGTGATCCAGAATTGGAAGAGATCATGAAGAAAAAGATGCAGCAGATGAATAAGTCTGCAGAAAGTCTAGTAGAATTGAGCGAGAAGAATTTTGACGATATCGTGGCAAGCGGTAAGCCCATACTTGTTGACTTTTGGGCTACCTGGTGTGGCCCCTGTCAGTTCATGCTTCCGATATTCGACAAACTAGCAAAGAAGTATGGAGATAAAATGGGATTTGCAAGGCTGAATGTTGATAGCAACCAGAGCATTGCGGCACGGTATGATGTTTATGCTATACCTACATTCATGATATTCCAGGATGGTAATGCAATCGATAGGGCTATAGGTGCTGTAGGAGAGCCAGGACTTGAAAATCTGATTAAAAAAAACACTCCTAAATTTTAATTAGAATTTCATCATGATTTTTTATGTTGGAATTCGTTCTATATGGTAATTTAACGTAAAATTAGTCTATTTTCTACCTTAAATTATTAACACACTAGTTTGTGTACTAGAAAATCGGTTATGATTTTTATATTTAATTTAGTCAAACACCGAATAAGTGTTTTATTATTATGTAATAGTAACTTACTTGGTTGTAGTCAGAGCTACAAAGTAGGTATCCACTACACCACCAGCAATTTCGTTATCTATCCTCCATAGAGTAAAGTTAGTCGGCACGGTGGCGTGATTGTCATTGGGAGCTAGGTAGTTCTGTACCGTTAGGTGTGTAGTACTGAACTGTGGGTATCCAAAGATTATAGTTCTTGGACTCAGCATTTTTGTATTTATAATGGTGCCTGTTATCTCTGCATCCACATCGTACTCTTACGTCTGCACTTGAACGAGGTAATGATTCTGTATGTCCTTCGAGTATCGAGTCTTTCAAAATATTATTGTGACCGCTGGCAAACACTACACCTGAACGTGATGGCTTCCTGTCGTCATCTACTTCCCCGATAGCATGGCTGTTTTGCACGACATTCGAGTCACCTTGAAATCCGATATTACCGCCTCTTATGTTGCCGATGAAGATCGAGTTGGTTACCTCTGTTCCTCTTCCGTTAAGAAGGATGCCCCAATATCCATTCCGCCAACTCAGGAAGTTATCGATGTTGCTTAAAGGTATTATTTG
>JAZFZF010000067.1:0-7304 GCA_036443875.1 Nitrososphaerales archaeon | reverse complement strand
CCTGAATCTGCCCCACACCTTCTCAGCCAATTGTTATACATGTTCGAATACAATGTGAGACAGACAAGCATTCTTGGTCTTGTTGGCGCGGGCGGTATTGGTTTCTATATAATAAATTATATAAAGTTCTTTGAATACGGCAAGGCAGCAATCTTCATGCTAGTTGTACTTGCAACAGTACTGATAATAGACTGGATAAGTGTGAAGATCCGCGACAGGTATATAGTGAAGCCACAAAAGGGACTAAAGATTGAAGTTTAATGGTTAAGCTTAAGAATTGCTTGTTACTGGTTTAACATGTGAACAAGAAAATTTGTGTTTTAGCTGGTCCAGCTTCCAAGGACCTTGCGAAGAGCATCGCGAAGATACTTGCAGCAGAAATCATTGATGTTGAACTGAAAGTGTTTCCTGATGGTGAAAGGAAGGTCAGGATAAATGGTGATCCCTCTGGAAAGTTAGCTTTGATGATTCAATCGACATACCGACCAGTTAATGAACACTTGTTTGAAGCACTTTTCATAATAAGGAAGGCGTTCAAGATGGGAGCCGATATTTGTGCCATTATTCCATACCTTGCATACGCAAGGCAAGACAAGGAGTTTATGAAAGGAGAAGCTGTGAGCATGGAATCCATAGCGAGCATCTTTGATTCATCGGGGGCAAGAAATCTGATAACCGTTGATATCCACAGCAAAACTGCACTAGGGTACTTTACAATACCCAGCTACAACGTCTCTACAGTACCTATACTGGCTAACCATTTCAAGTCGCAAAACCTACTTCAACCAATAGTGGTTTCACCTGATGCTGGGGGTAGCAATAGAGCAAAAGAATTTGCGAAGATTATGGAGACAGAATCAATTGCGTTACCGAAGCAGAGGGATAGGAATACTGGAGAGGTAAGTATAGATTCCTCATCATCAGAACTTGCAAAAGTGAAGAATCGTGATGCCATACTGGTGGATGATATACTCAGCACTGGAGGAAGTGTTGTTAAAGCTACAGAAGTCTTGAAGAAAGCTAGTTGCAAGAATGTCTTTGTTGCTTGCACTCATGCGCTACTGCTTGATGACGCACTGGACAATCTAAGACATGCTGGTGTTCAGGAGATCGTTGCAACAAATACCGTCCCTAGTGAGGTTAGTAAGGTTGATGTGGCACCTGCTATATGCGATCAAGTTAAAGAATTATGAAAAATGGATATTTCTTTGTACACAGTGGAGAACGTGTGGAACTAGCTAATGCTGAATTGCGAGCTCTTGTGAAAAGCTACTATCCTGATGCAGTAGTGAGAAATTTGGAAGAAAGGGTCTCTATAGTTGATGGATATGTTGACCTAGAACAGATAACATCGCGTTCTGTATGCACAAAATATGCTGGTCAATTATTGAGTTTGTCTGGTGATATTAGTTTTGATCCTAGTGTATATTTCAGGAATTACCGAAAATTTACATGCAAGCTGATCAACACTTCAAAGAAATATTCAAGTATGGAAACAGTAAGCAAGTTGGGCAAGTACATCAAGGAAAAATCGCCATGGATGCAGGTATCACTTGATAATCCTGACATCGCCGTATTGTATATAGTCACAAATAATGGATCTATAATAGGCCTTGAAGAATGCGATAACAGCGTAAATTCAAGAGTTAAGAGTCTGAGGAATAGACCATATTTTCATCCTGTTGCATTGGAACCTAAATTGAGCAGAATAATGGTCAATTTAACGATGGCCAAAGAGAATGATACTTTACTAGATCCTTTCTGTGGAACTGGTAGCATATTGCTTGAAGCTGCTGATATGAATATACGAACAGTTGGGTGTGACATTTCTGCCAGAATGTGCTATGGTGCCCTTGCAAATACGGCAAGTGTACAAAGTTTCATAGTGACTTGTGATGCATTGTCACTACCATTGCAAAGTAAAGACGTGGATGTGATCGCTACTGATCTTCCTTATGGAAGATCCGCTTCAACCATGAAAAAGACTTCGAAAGTATTACTAGATGAATTCGTGTCCTTAATCAGTAACGAAATGAAAGGCAAAAGATGTTCTCTTATGTGTAAGAAAGGTGATGAACAGTTGTTCAACAACATTGTGGAAGAGTATGACATATACGAGCACAAGAGCCTTACAAGGAAGCTGATAGTGCTATGCAACTAAAAGTCGTCGTGTTGGGAACTGCATCTGCAATGCCGACACATGAGAGGGGTCTCAGTTCTACTGCTATAGTTAGGGGAGGTGAAGTATTGATATTTGATGCTGGGGAAGGGATGCAGCGCAACTTCCTAAAGTCGGGTATAGGTATCAACAGAAAGACGAAGGTCTTCATAACACATATGCATAGTGATCATTGTGTTGGTTTGCTTGGTTTATTGCAGACAATGTCACTGCAGAACAGGGATATTTTGATACAATTGTATGGACCAGAATACCTTAATGATTTTATTCATAGCAATATGAAATTGCTGAACTTTGGTCTCACATTTCCGCTAACAATCAGTGCTGTAAGCGAAGGTGTCGTCGTTGAAGAGAACGATTATCTGGTGAGGGCAAAACTCGGGAAACATTCTGTGAAAAGTTATAGTTACTGTATGGAGGAACGCGAGAGACCGGGTATCTTTTATCCTGAAAAAGCAAAAGTATTGGGTATACCAGAAGGAAATTTATGGCACAAGCTGCAGCATGGCGAGGATGTGGAATTCAACGGTAAGGTAGTAAAGTCTGACGAAGTAACTGGGCCTAGGCGCAAAGGGAGGAAGATCGGAATTTCTGGCGATACTAGACCTAATGATAATTTGATAGAATTCTTCCGTGATTGTAACCTCTTGATATTTGATTCAACATATGGTGACGAGCATAAAGAAAAAGCTGTAGAAAATATGCATTCTACAGCAAAAGAAGCTGCTACTCTAGCTGCAAAAGCAAATGTTAAGAAACTTGTGCTTACACACTTTAGTGCAAGGTACGAGGACGTTAGCGTCCTTGTTAAGGAAGCATCAGAAATGCATCCAAACGTTGTTGTGGCAGAAGATCTTTTGGCCATAGAAGTACCTTACGATCGATAACTTTTATTTACGAATGGCGAATCCATCACATGCGTATTGTTAGTTTAATGGCCATCATTGCAGTTATTCTAGGTGTATTCGCAGTGTTTATAATGCTTGCACCAAGCATCCCTGCTCATAGTAGTATTAAGGATGAAATTCTCGATGCTGTGGCGATAAGAACGCATGAGACAAATTACGTTCCGTTAGTGCAATCGTATCATGACATAGTAGAGGCAAGCGTACAGCGTTTGAATGGTAACGAATTAATGCTAACGGTTGAATTGGCTGGAGACCCGAACTTCAACACAACATATGAGACAGTGTACATATGGGAGATAGATTATCCTACTTTGACCGGAAACCAGAGGTATACTGCTATTGTACCTCATTTTCCCGCAGAACTTGGATTGTCGACGGGATGGCACATAGCGATCTTCGATAATAAGGAAGAAATGTATGTAGTTCCATTGGAGAGCATTGAACCAATGCCCAAGAATAAAGTCGAAGTGAATATTGATCCAAATTTAATAGGAAATCCTCCTTTTTTCTGGTGGCAGGTCTTTGTGATGGCTAGAGTTGATACACAGTTTGATAGGCCGCCAGACTTTTTGATGGACAGCGCACCAGATAATTATAATGCTTTACTAAGGCCTTTCACATAGAAAAAGAATCTGTCAAGGATTCAACCACATATGCTTTATTGGAACCATATTTCTTCAGATCATTGATCAGTTTCTTCCAATCTATTGCCTCCCCTATACTTGTAACTATTACTCTTGCGACCATGAAGCCTTTTTTTGCAATACGACAGAATAAAAAAGAGGTTAGATGGTCTTTATTACCTGCTTTATGTCCTCATAGTCAGGCTCCACTAGGGGATTATCTGATACCCACTTGTACTTCACAATTCCATCTGGATCTATAACGAAGACAGATCTTTTGGCAGCGTTGTACCGCTTTACGTGCAACAGATCTGGCATCAGAACGCCGTATTTCTTCACAGCATCTCTTGCATAATCGCTCAATACTGGGAAGTTGAGGCCATGCATTTCAGTAAACTGCTTGTTTGCAAAAGGACCGTCAATACTTACAGCAACCACCTGTGCTCCCACATTGTTCATTTCCTGAAAAGAGTCTCGGAACGAACACATCTCTTTCGTGCATACGGGAGACATAGCTGCTGGAAAGAACGCTAAGATTAGCTTTTTACCCCTATAATCCTCCAGGCTCTTCATATTCAGATCTGGATCTGGAAGCTTAAAGTCTGGTGCTTTGCTACCAACAACCGGTGCTTTTGCTGCTTTAGTTTTTGGTTTTACTTTTGATTTAGCTACTTTTTTCTTTGCTGATTTGGCTTTAGAACGTTTGGCCATAACATATATGTCATTAGCAGATTATAAAAGAGTTTAGGGATTAATTATAGAAAATGCTATAAACTTTCTGAATACACTGATATCATGGTGGAGATCAACAATGTAATCATCGAACTTCTTCAAGGAGATATTACAGAATTGAAGACAGACGCAATAGTCAACGCGGCAAATTCAAAGCTGCAGCATGGCGGAGGTGTTGCACAGGCAATTGTAAACAAGGGGGGATATTCGATTCAGAGGGAATCTGACAAGCTAAAGTTCTGCCCGGTTGGCAATGCTGTAATAACAACTGCTGGCAACTTGAAGGCAAAATACATTATACATGCTGTAGGTCCTAGGATGGGTGAAGGAGATCAGGATGCAAAACTGAAGAACGCTACATTAAGTGCATTGAAACTTGCTGATAAGCATAAATTAAAGAGCATCGCGTTTCCAGCAATCTCTACTGGAATTTACAAATTCCCTGTTGATAGATGCGCTGACATTATGCTGAATGCTACTATAGAATATTGCAACCAACAAACTAACCTTCAGAAGATACTTTTCTGTTTGTATGATGATGGGGCATTTAGAATATTCAGGGAGACACTAGGCCGAATAGTTGGTTCAAAGTAATTACCGTGACTCTTCTGTGCTATACGAAGCATCCTCTTCTTCTGGATGCTTCTTCACCTTCTTATCCAATTTTTGAGGCGTCGATAGCATTACTTTGGTTATACGTGATCAATAATCAATCAATATTCATGCTTATTTCTATCTAGCATACTCGAGCCCATATGGAGAAACCTTCCTAAGTTCACCAACAACTTGAACCAAGATATCAACGGTTTTCTCGATTTCACTTGAAGTGTTTCGGATTCCAATTGTTAACCTTAATGAACCTGCTATTTCTTGGTGGTTGAGACCCATTGCCTTGAGCACATGCGATGCCTTTTGCTTGTGAACTGAACATGCGGAACCTGTTGAAGCCTGTATTCCATTTTCATCAAGTTTGATTAATAGATCCTCACCATTGACGCCCAAAAACGTGAAATGCACATTGTTAGGTAATCTCTGTGTTGGATGACCGTTCAGTTTAGAATATTTTATCCTGGTCAAGGCTGAATTGATTAGATGATCACGCAATTTCCTCACATGGTTAACATACGTATCAATATGCTGCATTGCAATTTCTGCAGTCTTGCCCATTCCTACTATGCCAGCAACATTCTGGGTTCCAGATCTGATTTGTTTCTCCTGGCCTCCACCATGCAGTATAGGTTCGATCTTCAAATCTTTGTTAATGCATAGCGCACCTGCGCCCTTGGGTCCATACATTTTATGTGCTGACAACGTTATCATATCTATTCCCGATGATTGCATATCAACTGGTATTTTTCCAACAGCCTGCACCGCATCTGTATGAAGCACAACATCATGCTTATGTGCGATCTCGCTAATCTCCTTGATAGGCTGTATTGTTCCCACCTCATTGTTTGCGAACATAACGCTGATCAAAATTGTTTTTTCGTTTATAGCCCTCTCCAACGCATCGAGGTCTATTACTCCATACTTATCCACTGGCACGTAGGTAACATTGAATCCGCTTCTCTCCAATTCCTTGCAGGGCTCAAGAATAGCTTCATGCTCAACACTATCGGTAATTATATGATTTCCTTTCGCTTTCATTGAACTTGTAAAGCCTTTCAATGCCAGGTTATTTGCTTCGGTGGCACCAGAAGTGAAGATTATTTCGCCTGTAGCATTGATGAGCGTAGAAATTCTCTTCCTGGCAAGCTGCAAAGCATTATTCGCCTGCCTTCCCAACCTGTGCATGGACGACGGATTTCCGTAATACTCCTTCATGTATGGGATCATCTCATCAAGAACCTCGTCTAACATCGATGTAGTAGCTGCGTTATCTAGATAGATCATTCAAATCACATTGAGGCTGCCCATTTTATATCCGGTAGCTTCTACTGCAACGAAATTGTAACCTAGTTTCTTCAGTTCAATGTCCAGTTCGTCAAGTTTCTTCTGATCAAATAACAGATTCCTCTCATCCCTGCCAACTTCGATCCTAGCAATTTCATCATGGTCCCGGACTCTCACTTGCTTTACACCAAATAATTCCTTTACAATTATTTCTGCCTGCTCTATCCTCTTCAGCCTATCACTCGTGACCTCTTTACCATGCGGAATTCTGGATGCCAAACAGGCATTAGATGGCTTATCGGATGTAGATAGGTTTAATGAATTAGCGATCTGCCTCACTTCATTCTTCCTTACTGACAACTCTACCAGAGGACTCTTCATACCATTCTCCTGTAAGGCTATTATTCCGGGTCTGAAATCGTCTAGGTCGTCTGCATTAGTACCATCAACTATTAATTTCATACCTTCCTGTTCTGCAACCTCAAGCAAGTGTAAAGCAAGTTCGCTTCTGCAGTGGAAGCATCTGTATTCATCGTTCTTGACAAAATCTGGGTTTTCCAATTCGCTATATTCAATTATTTTATGCTTTATCCCTATCTCTTTCGCTACTTTCCTAGCACTTTCAAGCTCTTCATCAGAAAGCGTCTTGTAATCAGCAGTAACTGCTATTGCGTTACCATCCAATGCTTTCTTCGCAGCATATGCAACAACTGCGCTGTCAACACCGCCAGAAAGAGCAACTACTACCCTACCCTTACCGGTAAACCACTCCACCAATTCATCGAACTTCTTCATGATTGTTCCACTGATAATTTGTGCATTATTGCCTGCTGTATCATAGATGAAGCAATGCGAAACGGTATGTTTAACTTTGTAGATACATTCAACACATCCTCATATTCTGACTTAGCATATACCACTCTATCCTGCTCCTTAACCACCTTAACGCTTATAACAAATTCTTCGCCC
>JAZFZF010000066.1:0-3884 GCA_036443875.1 Nitrososphaerales archaeon | reverse complement strand
GCTCATCATGTAAGAGTGTTACCATACAGAACGTTCAGACTTCATCCTGCCGTATGCCCGCCATATAATGCAGACTTTGATGGTGACGAGATGAACCTTCATGTGCCTCAAAGCTATGAAGCTAGGGCAGAAGCATCGCTCCTAATGCAGGTTCATGATCAGATGATATCTCCTAGGTATGGAGGTCCTATAATAGGCGCTATCAGGGACTTTATTACTGGTGCGTATATACTTACGAAGGACGATACATACCTGACGAAAGAGGAATTTGCCAATCTGGCGCTAATTGGAGGTTACACTGGTGTTTTTCCAAAACAGGTGAAGAGCGAAGACGGCGTGAAGTATTACTCTGGCAAGCAGTTATTTTCACTTTTCTTACCCAAGGACTTGAATTACACCATAACATCGAAATGGTTAAAGAGTGCAAAGACTGGAAAGACCAAAGACGTTGTAATAAAGAACGGTGAGTTGATAAGCGGCGTAATAGACAAAGCATCTTTAGGTGCAGAGGAGCCTGACAGTATTCTACTTAGGATTTCTAAGGACAATGGAACAGAAACCGCAAGAAAGTTTTTAAACTCGATACTTATCGTGTTAAAGTCATATATTACAAATTATGGATTCACCTACGGTTACGGAGATCTTATCCTTCCAGATGAAGCCAGGAAGGAGATCAAAGATCTAATACAGACAGCATACAACAAAGTAGACGATCTGATCACGCAGTATAAGGAAGGAAGATTACAACAGACAAGGGGTCTTTCACAGGAGGATAGCCTCGAGCTTTTCGTAGTAAATGAACTTGCAAGGGCAAGGGATCGTGCGGGCAAGGCGGCAGACAGGGCTTTTCCTGACGTTAACGCTGGTGTTATAATGGCATCAACTGGTGCTAGAGGATCAACTCTTAACGTAGGACAGATGACAGCTGCACTGGGCCAGCAGTCTATAAGGGGTAAAAGAATACAGAAGGGTTATCATAAAAGAGCACTTCCACATTATCAAGTTGGCAACACGGATCCCGATGCTAGAGGCTTCGTGAAATCAAACTATAGAGAAGGGTTGAATCCACTGGAGTTCTTCTTCCATGCTATGGGTGGCAGAGAGGGTCTTGTTGATACAGCGGTTAGGACACAGCAAAGCGGTTACATGCAGAGGAGGCTCATCAATGCATTAGAACATTTGAAGATCGAGTATGACAGCACTGTCAGAGATCCGCAGGGCAACATTATACAGTACCTTTATGGTGAGGATGGAATAGACCCGTCTAAGAGCGATCACGGAAGTGCTGTCAATATAGAAAGGTTGGTTGAGTCAGAATCTGTGGTTGATGAAGGCAAGAAAGCCACGGAGGCTGAGATTAATGCATTAGTAATGGAGTATGGTAAAGTACTGAACCGTAAGATTATGGAAAGTCTTGCGACGGAGTTGAAGAAGAACAAGTTGAGCAGGAAGGGAGTAGAAAAGGTATGCAAACGAACTCTTGAGCTTATGGACAGAGCTAGAGCAGAACCTGGTGAGGCTATAGGCGTCATTACGGCACAATCTATAGGAGAACCTGGCACACAGATGACCCTGCGAACGTTTCACTTTGCTGGTGTGAAGGAACGCAATGTTACACTTGGTCTGCCTAGACTTATTGAGCTTGTTGATGCAAGAAAGAAACCTGTTACACCAACTATGGATATTTACCTTAAAGAGGAGTTCATTGGATCACGAGAGAAGGTGTTGGAGTTTGCCCGAGAAGTTCTATTTACCAAACTGGTCGATCTTGTGGAAAAAATGGAAACCGATTACAGTACAACCCTAAAATTCATACTTAGCAAGGAGAAGATGGAGCAACGTAAATGCTCTATAGATATGGTCACTGAAATGCTGAAGACCTCAAAGAAGAAACTAAAGGTAGATGGGGCAGGTAGCACTATAACAATAAAGAACCCTACAGAAACCGATGCGCAAACACTAATGACCTTGCGAGGCAAGATATTGAATACTAGGATCAAAGGAGTTCCAGATATAGAAAGGATAGCTGTTGTAAAGCAGGGCGAAGAGTGGGTGATACAGACTGCAGGATCGAATCTATCGAAAGTACTTGCAATAGAAGGCATTGACTCTACTAGGACAACTACTAATAATGTTTTTGAAGTATTCACAACATTAGGCATAGAGGCTGGGAGAACTGCTTTGATAAAGGAGATCGCAAATACACTTGATGAGCAGGGTCTTGAAGTTGATATGAGGCATATTATGCTAGTTTCGGATCTAATGACATCTAAAGGACATATGCAGCAGATAGGAAGACATGGAGTAGCTGGAACAAAAACCAGTGTACTTGCAAGAGCTGCATTTGAAATTACAGTTCCTACAATTGCACAGGCAGCGTTGAAGGGTGAGATCGAATCATTGAAGGGTGTAACGGAAAATGTCATCGTTGGTTCAACTATACCAATTGGTACTGGAATGGTTGATCTTTACATGAACGCTGACAACGAGTAATCTTGCACAGATTTTCATAGAATGTAAAGTACAAATACAGAAGGTAAGTCTGTTACTGGAAGCAAGATCTAAGATATTGCATAGGAATACAAAATAGTTAGAAAGTAGAGTCAGAATTTTATTTTATCTTGATTTAAAATCTTTCTTTCCTCTAGAACATATTTGCTAGAATGTTTTCTATCTTTGAAATTACCTTCTTGTTTTTCAGGTGTAGTTGTTTTGCTACCTCTACTGGAATATGAGTCATACACCAATCACTAAAACTAGTGTTAAATTGCATCTTCTTCTATACTTCTAATACCTTAAATTCAAAACGAAGAAATATCTCACCGTTCTGGCAGAAATATCCCCTGACGTTGTGACCACTCGGTTAAGCCTATCCTTGCCCTCTAACCCATTCAGGTTGTCATAGCCGTCCTGTCCATCCAAGGCGTTCGTCACCTTCACCTCCTCCCAATTTGTCGTTACTTTCATCACCGAATATCTGATCATTTCCGGAATCATCAATTGCTTTTTCGTTCCCTCTACCTAATGCTATCAAGTCATCACCCCTTTAGGATGAGGACAAATCAAAGGGTAAGAAAGGTGACTGAAATGAAGGGAATATTAGAAGTAAAGGAGGCGAAGGAAAGAAGCAAGGATGGCAAAAATATTTTTATATCATCCCAGGTCGAACCTAGACTTACTGAGGCATCTCAACTACCTGAACTCGCTAAATTCTAGTTTATGATTATTCTTACGAATCGATCATATATACACAAGTAATTTTACAGATTGGATATTATTAGCTTTATCCAAGATCTTGAAGTTGAGGATGAAACTAGACTTATATTGCAGACCTTCCCAGCTAAGTACAGAGGGGTAAAATGTTGACCTATTATGCAGTGAAATTGCTAGGGCAACTAAAACATTAAACTGTACATAAAGGTGGATGAAAATGAGCAAGCTTCTTGAACAAATTATAAAGGATTCACTGTCAAGTAATACGTGTAGGATCGGAGGAAAGGAAGTACTTCGTTCAGTTAAGAATTCGAAACTGATAGTGTGTTCAAAGTCCCTACCTGCAGATGTGAAAATCAACTTAGAGCAATCTGGAAAAGATGCAAATGTTCCAATATATTATTTCAATAATACCTCGATGGTACTTGGGCGATTATGCAATAAGCCATTTAGAATATCCGTAATTTCTATAGACAATACAAGTAAATCTGATATATCAAGCGTTTTGGAAGAAAATAATAAGTAAGAAATCACAAATACGTAACTGTGGTTGAACAGTTCCAATTGTTCTCCTTGGGATCTGTCTTGGTGATCTTGGGACTTGTAGTATTGATATTCTCGATTAAACCCAGAATCAGTGGCACTATTGGAATAATTTTGCTGGGACCTTT
>JAZFZF010000065.1:0-4408 GCA_036443875.1 Nitrososphaerales archaeon | reverse complement strand
GGATCGTAAAGAGTGTGGAGATCGATCCCGGCTTTAATATCTTAACAGTGATTTTGGAAAATGTGCAAAGTGGGAAATTGGATATTACTTTGCATAGAGAGCTGATCGATTCTAAGATCAATGGGTATGACGATACTTTTGTGGTCTTGGTTGATGGAGAGGATGCCTTGTATGATGAAACATCATCTACTCTTACAGAGAGAATATTACAAATAGCAATCCCAAGTGGGGCTTCATTCATAGAGATAATAGGTACGGAAACCCTTACTGGAATTAGAAATGAAGGGTTAGTTACACTAACGTATGAAGATTTTGTCTTCAAAATGCCTATTTTTCTCTCCACAGGAATTGTAGATAGAATTGATATTGATCGACATGGATCTAGAATAGTTCTTAGTGTTAGCACTAGTAGCACAGAAGACGGAGAACTAAAACTAGATCTACCAAGAGCACTTCTTGATTCAGAAACAGATGGTACCGATAAGCAGTTCGTAATAATGGTTGACGGGAAGAGGTCAGATTATCAGGAAGATGGGAAGAGCAGGACTTTCAGAACACTGACGATCAAGGTACCAGCTGGTGTAGATAAAGTTGAGATAATTGGTACTAAAGTGGTACCAGAATCTCCAAGAAGAGCAAATATGCAAGAATTTGTTGATACTCTTTTTAAACAATGTAGGGCGTTTCTAATACAAGGCAACTACGAAGAGGCCTTATTCTACTGTCGCGAGGTTCTGAATTCAAATCCCATGCATATTGAGGCTCTATTCAACACTGGTGCTGTCCTTCATGAATTAGGCAGAAATGAAGAGGTCATAACCTACTATGATAGGCTTTTGCAGATCGATCCTAATGACGTTCGTGTATTAAATAACAAAGGAATTACACTTTGTGAGTTGGGTAAGTGCGAAGAAGCCATCGGCTACTTTGACAAGGTTCTAGTGACCGAACCATATAATGTGGATGCTTTAACAGGTAAAGGATCTGCATTGTTTAGTCAGGGTAGAGTTAAGGAAGCCAACGCGTTGATTGAGAATGCCTTGGAAATAAATCGTGAAAATGTTATTGCGCTAAAGATAAGAGGACTCATCCTTCTCCCTGATTCGCCAAAAGAAGCGATGGTATACTTTGATCAAGTGTTAAGAAAAGATCCCGAAGATGCTCGCGTCCACGAATATAGAGGGTTTGCGCTTCTGGAGCTTGATAGATTCGTCGAGTCTACAGAGAGCTTTGATACGTCCCTACTAGTGATGCCTACCAACACTTGTGCACTATTAGGGAAAGCAGAAAGTATGATAGGTCGGGAAAAATTCAAAGAAGCCATTGACTATTATGACAAAGCTTTAGCGATGTGGTCATACGATTCATCATCTTCGTGCTTTATCGACGCAGATGACTTGCAAATAATCAAAGCAAAATCTTACGCTTATTTTAAACTTGAAGATCATAACATGCTAAGAGACGAAGGCCATAAACATTTTGAAAATGAAAAGTATGTAAAAGCAATAGTACATTACAAGAATTTTCTCAAGTTGGAACCCAATAACATTGAAGTCCTCAATAAGAAGGGTATAGCCCTAATACTGTTAGAGAAGTACAATCTCTCCCTGATGACTTTTGATAAAACATTAGAGCTTGAACCTGAAAATGCCGATGCGTTAGGTGGAAAGGGTTTTTCACTTTTAGCCTTAGGAAAGAATGAGGAAGCAAATAGACATATCGTAACTGCGCTTGAATTGGAACCTGAAAATAGATTTGCGTTAATTGCTCAAGCAATATCTTTCAAGATTGAAGGTAAATTTGAAATGGCTATGATTGAAGTTGATAAAGTTCTAAAAATTTTTCCCGAAAACCCCTTTCTTTTATTGGCCAAGGCATAGCTTTTGGTAAAGCTAGTTGACGATAACCCAGATAAGTATGAGGAAGCACTGTCTTACTATGATCGGATTCTAGCAATCGAGCCAAATAACCTTGAAGCCATTGTTGGCAAGGGGAATATTCTATCACAACAGGGCGAATATGACAAGGCGCTAGTGGCCTATGAACAGGCTTTACTCCTTCAACCAGACAATACTAACGCGCATCTTGGTGAAGTTAATATCCTCTTTGAATTAGGACAATATGATGATGTGATAAAGGCGATCGATATGATTCTTAAAACAAATCCAGAAAACTTCCTAATCTTGAATAAGAAGGGTGAAGCATTGATGAAACTAGGTAGGTATGAGGAAGCCTTTTCAGAATTGGAACGTGTCTTGGAATTCGATCCTGGTAACCTCAAAGTCCTTATCAACAAAGGAGACGCAGCTTTCGCTCAAGAAATGTACAGACAGGCAGTTAGAGCTTATGATGCAGCTCTAAAAGTTAATCCTGATCATATTGATGCAATGTTAGGTAAGGCCATGGCGCTCGTGAAAATGGAAAGATACGAGGATTCGATACCGTATTTTGATGACGTTCTGGAATTAGAGTTAAAGAACATCAATACAACTGGAGGAAAATGGTATACGGAGAGTGAGGTGGGCAAAAAAGCACTAAAGGGAAAAACTGAAGCGCTAACTGGATTTGGTAACCTGCTTTTAACAGAGGAAAGTTGGAAGAAAGCAAAATCGAAATTTAGTGATGCCTTGGCATTAGATCCTGAACACGATCAAGCCAAAAACGGTAAGAGTATTGCTGAAAATAATATCTCTCAGAAAAAGATATTTAATATATTCAGAGTGTTGGGAGGTGTCGGAGCAGCAATTAGTGTTGGAGCGTTCGCAAAGCTTAGAAAGAAAGAAAAAACCAAGTAGGTTGGCTTTTCGTGTTTGTCTGTAAGGTTTAGTGCATAAATGATGCCTATGCATACTATGATACATACGTTAGTATGTACAATATCAGGAACGCCTTTTTTCTAAATATACCCCTACACAACAACTAAAAAGGTATGGACTCTATGCCCTCGTATGCAAAAGCCCCGAGTGTATGTAACAAGAAATATACCAAAGGCCGAAGAGATTCTTGCAAAATCGTGTGACCTTACCGTGCATAGAGGAAGTGCTCTACCGAGCAAGAAGGAGATCATCAAACAGGTTAAGGACAAAGAAGGCCTTCTATGTTCTTTAACTGATGTTATAGACAGCGAAGTGCTCAACGTTACGCAGAAACTCAAGGTGATAAGTTCCTTCAGCGTAGGGTATGATCATATAGATATCGATGCTGCAACGAAACACGGTATATGTGTTACCTATACGCCAGAAGTTTTAACAGAAACCACTGCAGATCTGGCATTTGCTCTTCTCCTTACATCTGCCAGGAGAATCGTGGAAGGAGATGCTTCAGTAAGAAAAGTACGATGGAGTGGTGGTTGGAAGTATGATTTTATGCTAGGCAGTGATGTTCATGGAAAAACCTTAGGTATACTAGGTTTAGGAAGGATAGGGTCTGCTATTGCAAAACGTGCCAGTGGCTTCAACATGAATGTTTTGTATCACAGCAGAAGTAGATTACCTGTTGAAAGGGAGAAAGAATTAAGGGCTGAGTACAGATCATTAGAAGATCTACTGAAGGAGAGTGATTTTGTTAGCATACACTTACCATTGAATAACGATACCTTCCATCTATTGAACGGGCAGAAACTGAAACTTATGAAATCTACTGCATACTTGATAAACACTGCAAGAGGATCCATAATAGATGAAAAGGCACTGGTGAAGGCGTTGAAAGAGAAATGGATATCAGGTGCAGGGTTGGATGTCTTTGAAAAGGAACCGCTTTCAAGGAATAGTCAGTTGTTAAAAATGAATAATGTTGTTCTTTCTCCTCATATAGGCAGTGCGAGTACGGAAACTAGGGAGAGGATGGCGGAGGTTGCAGCTATGAACTTACTTAACGTGTTGAATGGAGAGAAACCTATCTACACCGTTAACCCTCAAACTCTTTCTTGACCTCCACCTGCAATGGAATTACTTCCTTAGAACCGTATTTTTTGAATATACTTTCATATCGTTCTATTCTCTCCTTTACTGGACTTCCATTATCATCATACATCTTTGTGAAAAATGCTGCGATAAGGCGATCGCCCCTTGTGTTCATCAGTCTTATGCTATAGCTTATCCTGCTCTGTTTCTCTTCCTTAATAAATCTCACCTCTTTAACTTCTTTCTTGTTTATGTGCATATGGCACGGGCCGTTATTATCTCCAATCGTCATCCAATTCTCCCTCACTTTAAATGGAAGATCATTATTGATGCGCATCTCAATCACAGCACCGCCAGTACTTACCGACATTAGCATATTTTCTTCATTGAGAATATCCCTTATTAGATCTTCGAGCATATCTTCCATTCAGATTCACTACCTTAAATTACCTGCGATTCGATTCAAATAATTCTCCATTCTATTCTCTTCTTGCTCGTTGTAGATG
>JAZFZF010000064.1:0-5748 GCA_036443875.1 Nitrososphaerales archaeon | reverse complement strand
AATGAATAGAAATTCTTACTCTGGTAAGAAGGTCTATAATTCTGACATCGCAAATCGTCATTCTAACTGGACTTTCTTGAAATACCTCCATCTATGCTCTACTAGTAGCAGATTCATTACATATAAGATTTTTTAATTTAGTAATTTACTAATTCGTAAAGAAAAAATCTTCGAGTTTTGATGCACCAAGTATTACATCAAATTCATAACCTAAGGCGGATAAAATCTGGTCAAATGTACTTTCCATATATTCCAAATATTTTTGTGTATCGATCTCATCTCGTTTTGTAAGTTCTACTGGTTTCACACTCGTCGAGGTCGTGGTCTTGATGTAGGATACGATATCTCCCGCTCTAACTGCCCTTTTTCCGGATTTTTCAAGCATTTCAGCAGCTCTGATGTGTTGTGGAACTGTCTTTTTGTATTCATTGGGTGACTTGCCCACCATTACATTAAAAGCAAGCTCAGTAAGAGGAATTTCTTTTGCTTTAAGTCTAGTAGCATTGTCCTTGATGATCTTTATGATCTTTTCTCTAGCACCTTCAAAATCAGCTTCAGTATTGACCGTGCTTAGGATATCTACAACAGCATAGAAGGCGTTCCTTATGAATGGAGGTGTATGACTCTTCTTCCCCGTAAGACCTTTGACATCCACATTACCATCTTCTTGCACTCCTAGGTAGTTTTTCTTCCTCTCACTAAATGCAACATATCGGTACTGTTTATCAAGATCTAGATCTACTCCAAGTTCTTGCTTTGCCCAATTCGCAACAGATTCTATCTGTGATGTTGACGGTCCCTTCAGAAATAATGAATCAGTATCGCCATAGATAACTTGTATGTCTAAATCCTTGCATTTCTCTATCGTCTTAGTCATGGCGTATCTGCCAATAGAAGCCGTGGCGTCGGCTACAGGCAGGCAGTATAACGGGAATATTTCTGCTCCCATTACGCCATAGCTGGCGTTTAGAATAACTTTGAGTGCTTGACTGATGATATCGTAAAGACCTTTTTCTTCTTTCGACAATGATTTGTCTCTAGATAATTGTTTGTAATAATTAACTCTTAAATCCCTCAACGAACCTATTAGCAGGGATTCCATACCCTTTCTCTTTTTGCATACCCAATGCTCTGTTTCTGGTATAATGTTTGACTTGCATTCATCATGTACGCAGCGAACAGTTTCGTACGACAGATTATACACTTTGATTATGCTCGGATACAGACTAGCAAAGTCAAGGACCACAACATCAAAGTGTACACCAGTTTTCGGTTCTACTACAAATCCTCCTCTATACTTCTTATCCTTTATTATAGCAGCAGTAGAGGATTGACCCTTCATCTCCAATTCTTCTCTGCGCGGTATCAGAACATTCTGTTTCCTATGCTCAAAGTAAAACATACTTCTTATCCACTGCGAAACTCCGAGTCTGGAAATATCATCTATTGGCATCCTTCCAACTCTCGAGACCACCACCAGTAATCTCATGAGTAGATCGTTGCTGAAACTTGTGAGTTTGTAAGTCAGTCGTGAATCGTTATGACAGTAACGAGCCAGTTCGTACAGAGGGAGTTTGTCTATGCCACCCTCAAAATCGATCTTTGATTCATTAATCAAAGCTTCACTGACAGCATTGAGTGTTAGTTCTGAATACTTGTGGTTGAATGCATAGCCCTGTATAGACCGATTTGAGAATGTTCGATACAAATCTATATGCACTCCATGTTTTAATGTTATCGCGTCTCTTTGAACAATTAATGGAATCTCATCCTTAGATATGCCGAGGTTTAGCGCTCTATTGTAAAGATAAGGCAAATCAAAATCATCGCCATTGTACGTAATAATACATGGGTAGTACAGAATCCTGTTGAATACCGCTCGTATCAATTCTTTTTCATCATCGTAGAATCCTATCTTGATTTTGGAATCTAGTTTATTTTCTCCATACTGCGAGTTTGCTTGTTTTAGCATAAGGACTTCATTAAGATCATCGCTACCAACGAATGAGACCGCAATAACTTCGTTATCGGCTCTTTTCGTATCAGGAATCCGTTCTTCTTCGGAAGCAACCTCTATATCCAATGCAGCTCGTTTGATTTTAGGTATGGGCTGGTTGAGCAATTTGGCCCAATCTGTGATGTATCTACGGGATTCACCATCTGTACTTATACTTTCAGTGATTTTGTCCCACACTAGACTCTTTAGCGCAAGTTCTACCTGTTCTGATACCTTGTAGGTATGCTGCATAAGGTTACCATTTCTAATGGCATAATACGTACCTACAATCAATTTCCTATCGTATAGATAGTTTTCATAGTACTTGATATCAGCCTCCCATACTTCTATGAGGTTCCTTACACTCTTCTCTGTTGATGTACCTCCAATAGCCAAAGGATCTTTAGCTATGATTTTTGTCACCGTAATTTGGCGGTCGTTGAGTAGATCAAATTTTTGCTCAGTTTCGATAGCATATATATCCCTCCTGCCATCTAGCGATGACAACTCATTCGGCTGAATCTTTGTGTAGCAGTAAGGTTTATGCTCCGTATTATCATACCAAAGATATATCCTCTGGTCTGCAGCATTGTAAAGCTTCAGTACAGCTCGCTTTTTTTCACCGTCATATGTTGCAGATACCAGTAATGACGGATCGAGTTCTTGTGTATCCCGCGATAGTTCTCTTATAGTTTGTGTCAAATCAAACTTGCTTGTCATCTGCATCTTGACCCCCCTCTCTATATCTTAACCGAACATACTAATTAACAGTTCGCAGTTTCTTGATTTAAATACAACATGATCATGCAAACTTTTTACGTTGTATTTCCTAAGGTATCTTGTAATATTGAACGATGAAAATACATGGATCGAACATAAATTGGTCAAAGTTGGTAGTGTGGAAAAACGTCATTACCAAGTTTCATTAGCAAATAGTGCTCTAGAAACCAATGCCCTGATCGTACTACCCACAGGGCTTGGTAAGACTACTATTGCCTTGCTCATAATGGTAGAAACACTAAACAAGAGCAACGGCAGATGTTTATTCCTTGCCCCTACCAGAATCTTGGTTCATCAGCATTACACCTTCTTACAAAGTTTCCTAGAGAATGTTTATGTATCTATGATCACTGGGGAGAGCGTCCAGAGCGAGCGAGAAGGAGTATGGAATAGTAGTGTTATATGTGCCACTCCTCAGACAACTCTGAAGGATTTGGAATGTGGAATAATCAAACCGCAAGACTTTTCACTTGTTATATTCGACGAAGCACATCGAGCAATAGGAGCTTACGCATATTGTAGTATAGCAAATTTGATGAAAGAAAATAACCCTCGTATAGTTGGTTTGACTGCTACGATACCTAGTGATAAAGAAAAAGCAAATGAGATTGTGACATGCCTTGGCATAGAAAAAGTAATTATGAAAGACGAAACTAGTGATGACGTAAGACCATATATACAGGAAACCAAGGTTGAGTGGATCCACGTTAAATTACCTGCGGTTATGATACAGATCAGATCGCGTATAATGGCAGCACTAGAGGCTAGAACACGTGAACTTGTACAGAAGGGTGTTATCAGTAGCGTCAAGGCATCGAGAAGTGAGCTGATTAGGGTAATGGATTATGTATCTCGTGTAAATAGAGGTGCTGCTAAGGCATTATACACAGCCATACGAATCAGCCATGCTCTTAACAGTCTGGATACACAGGGTGTAACTTCTTTCCTGAGGTTCTATGAAAGGCTTGAAGCAAGGCAGGGTATTGGTATCAAGGAGCTGCTTCTTGATCCAAACTTCAAGACTGCCTATCAACTCGCCAATGATGCAACAACTGCTGGGATAGAGCATCCTAAAGTTGAAAAGTTGATGGACATACTTTCTGGTGTAGAAGGTAAGGTTCTTGTATTTGCCAGTTATAGGGATTCTGTTGAAGTTCTTTACAATAAATTAAGGAGTGCAGGTTTCAGTACTGGATACCTTATAGGTAAAGCTGGCGAACGAGGATTGAAACGAGGTGAACAGGTCGAGACCGTTAACAAGTTTAGGGATGGTAGGATTAGCATACTTGTGGCAACGCAGGTAGGTGAAGAAGGTCTAGATATATCAGAATGCAATCTGGTAGTCTTTTATGATAACGTTCCCAGCTCGATCAGATTCGTGCAGCGAAGAGGAAGGACTGGTAGAAAAGCGCCTGGAAGAGTTGTGGTGCTGGTAACTGAAGATACTCTTGACGAAGCATACAGCTGGATAAGCAAGAAAAAGATGAAGCAATCGAAAGGTATGGTGAACAAAATGAATAGGATGATAAAAAAAGAACAGCCTAGTCTGGATAGATTCATGAATGGTTGATTGCTTAGCCTTCTCATACTCTATGTTAGATGTAAATGGAGCTAGTTAGACAATGTGGGCACCAATAACTACAACACTCTTGGCGGTCAATGTTTTGTTCTTCGTCACAACATATTTCTATGAAGATGCAATTTATGAATTTGCACTGATACCTGTAGAAGTAGCAAGGGATCCATCTTTGTTCCCTGGCTCGTCACTCTCATCAATTTTCCTGCACGGCAACGTGGTAATATAGCATTCATTATGATAGCTCTTGTAAGCTTAGGACACATACTGCAACCGAATATAGGGTGGAAGAGGTTTACGATTGTATATTTCGTGTCCGGTCTCGCCGGCACCGCTCTACATACAGTATATGAGTCGATAACTGGTAACGGTATCGATGTGCTAGTTGTTGGTGCCCATGGAACGATTTCTGGTATTATTGGTATAACTGCTGCACTTGGCGACTGATTAGCTATATTCTGGCTGTTAGCTCAGGTCCCATTTGCTATATTTGGCGGTTCTTCAATATCTTACTTTGCACACATCGGAGGTTTCGTCTTTGGTTTTGCAACGGGAAGAGTGATGATATATATGAGAAGAAAGAGAGAGCGCATGGACGATCAGTATATGTAGCACTTTTAGTTTAGATAAGTTCTACACTCACAAAAACGGAGTTAAATTATGCTCATCGCTTAATTATATATGGGATTCTCATGTAATAGATATCGTTGAAGATCACATCTGCATTGACAGTAATATTCTTAAGTTCTACCATCGTCATCGCAGTATCTTTTCTAATACTTAACTTTTCGCCAAAACCCGATCTCGATGTAGAAGTTATACAAGGCAGAACAGCAGAAACAAGAGGTGGAATTGAATTTATGCGAATCAAGATAACAAACTATAGTGGGAAAGATCTCACTAATGTTCTAGTTGACATGGGTCCTGATGATATCCATAATTTAGGAAGTATTAAAGCTGGCCAGTCGATCGTCATAACACCAAATTCGCTGGAAGCTTTTAAGATTATGATAAATACTGACGAAGGTATTAGTGTAACGAAATATATTTAACAAGATGGATATATGTGACTGATCTAGAACATCTAAAGTCATGAATATAGTAGAGCAAACTAAGCGTAAAAAACGAAATTGGTGCACTCCTTCTTCTATTGTATCAAGATAGAGCTTGGAAAGTGGTTACCGATAAGATGCGATCGCGATACAAATGATTCAAGCATGGCTTTATAATAACTCAATAATTCTTTATGAACAATGTTGATACATACTTTTCAATCAGTAATTATTAAAGACCCATGAATAGCACTAACCATATGAATACAGAAGAGATACTGGATCTAGCACTGAAACTTACCAATATGAAGAACATACCTTCTGACAGTGCAATACATGTTTCT
>JAZFZF010000063.1:0-2742 GCA_036443875.1 Nitrososphaerales archaeon | reverse complement strand
TGAATGTGTAGGGTATTGCAACTTCGCCAGGGTTTGTATGCGTGAGAGGTATTGTCAATACTTCTCTCCCATCCTTCTCAATAAATATCATATAATCTACATGCTGTTGTAATACTCCTTTGTCTTTTTGAAGGAAACGTATATACAGTTTTGTTTCCTGTTCTGGTTCTAATGGGACAGGTGACCACGAGAGTTCCACATCGAGCGATCCTTTGTCCGTCGATGTTATCATCGGTTGGTCCATACCTCCTGTCCCTTCCTGAGCAGATGCATACCCACCTGCAGTCAATATTATCATCGTAACAACAAGTAACGTGTGGGAATAGGTTCTACGCATGACCATGTTGCTCTACATTGAAACTAGTTAAATTTATCTACTAATTCAACCCGTAAAAAGAAAAATGATGATTGGTGATTTGTATCACAGTTCGTCACTTTTGCATTTCGCCTTCATGCATTTCGCCTTGATGTATTTCGTCGTCATCATATGCCTCATGTTCCATTGCCTCACCGAAAGAGTGAACGTGGATGACAGCAGTAGCAGTTGGACCAAGTCTTATCGCCTTGCTACTGGTATTCATTATTGCTAGATCTGTTACCATCATATCATGCTCTGGCGGCAGATCGACGTGGTAAATACACATCTCTCCATGTGTAGATAGCTCGTGAACCATGTTGTCCTCATGTGTTAGCTTTATGATCTACATGTTTGGCGCAGTCCCTAATGCAATAGATACAATACCATCACCATCATCGTTACAATCCACCTTTACTGCAAAATGCCCATGAGCTATAGGCATTGGTGTCGAATCGTATAGGCGTATCAAGTCTCCTGCTGGAATTCTCTTGTAGTTGAGCAAGACTGATAACGTTGTGTCCGCTCTCTGGTTCTACACTCTTTGCAACCTAGGCAAATGATATCGCTATAATTGTCGAAAATAAAGCTACGGCACCTAAACCGAAGAGCGCTTTATTCATAATTCATGCCCTGGCAGAGTTTAATTAAGGATTGTGGTACATGTATCGAATAAGATAACATACAAATTAAAGACTACCAAAAGAGAAATTTGATTGTGAATAGGAGAATAATAATATTTACAGGAAGCAGCCTAACTGCTGTAGCAATATTTGCTTCTCTGACGTTTATACAAACAGAAGATCAAGTGGACGAAATTCTTAATATG
Source organism: Nitrososphaerales archaeon (assembly GCA_036443875.1). Classification (GTDB taxonomy): domain Archaea; phylum Thermoproteota; class Nitrososphaeria; order Nitrososphaerales; family UBA213; genus JAZFZF01. Next base: position 1,558 of record JAZFZF010000063.1, on the reverse strand, counting down.
GCAGGGCAGAATGCAGCGGAATGCATCAAAGGTAATTTCAAGGCTGATCCTTACAAAGATACGGTGGAAATTTTCATGGATGTATATCAATGGCGATTCAGTTATTGTTCTATAAGTGTCTACGAAGGTCAAACAGTAATGATTACTCTTAAGAGCCTTGATGTGCCACATGGCTTCGCCATTGACGGGTATCCTGAAATTGGTGACAAGCACATAAGCCCTAATGCAGAAACTGTAGTAAAGTTCATTGCGAACAAAGTGGGCACATTCACCTACTACTGTACTGTATTCTGTGGTGAGGGTCATGCTTTACATAGGGGACAACTTGTAGTCCAATCGGCTTAATTGAGTGAGGTACAAGGCCTGCAAGTCATAAATGAATCAACATATCTTTCACAACAATTGGTTTTAATGTTAGGCCGCCATTCGGATCTCCTTTAATTATTTGTCTATACGAGTTTCCGATAATGGGTAAACTAGGCAGAATTAATAAAATTAGCAATAGATGCGATAGATACTTGACCATGAATCACCACACCGCCTCGTTTTCGAAGATATGAAAACCTGAGCACATTAATGGTTCCGTTACTTTTACTGGTATATTATGAACAAGTGATGAAATTGCCAAAGTAAACGTAACCATATAAGTTCTAGTAATATTAATCGGGTTAACAGAAAGAGGTAGATCAGGATCTGACTGTGTTCCTCGCCTCATATCATCATAGCTTCACTAGGTATCGATACGGGTCTTCTCCATAACTAGAAACACACCAATTTCGTCACAGTAATATAGATTCAGATCTAATAGATCTTATTATTATTATTTCTGTTTCGATGGTATCTTAACTGCATCAGGATAACAATCATGTTAGCAGTCCATCGGTCACTGCGGCTTACAGATTTACCATGAATATAAGAATTGGTATGGCAGCAAAAGCAGTAGCCAAAGCAAGTAGTTAATCTACTGCAATAATCTTACCGTAGGCTAAAAAACTTATAATGCTAACTCTTTACATCTGCTGGGCTGCAAAGGGCTAAACCAATTGTAAGTAGAATAATCATCGCTTCAGCCATAGCAGTAATAATCACCACAGGAGTTGTTATAGCAACCACGACCTCATATAATGATGAGGGCGAAGGTGTTAGGTTATCTGCCGTAGGAAATGACTTCAGAAAAGCAAGTGTAGACCCCGATGTATACCTCCGTGAATTTAATTATGGAAGGGTCTCAACTTTGCCTGATGGGACCACACTAAGGGAATTTACTATCATAGTAGAAGATATTGAGATCGAAGTTTCTCCAGGGATCTTCTTTAATGCATGGGCATACAACGGGACTGTGCCTGGTCCAACGATACGTGTAACAGAGGGAGATCTGGTAAGGGTCAATTTCATAAACCAAAGCCAACTTCCACATACTATTCATCTACACGGAGAACATCCAGCAGAGATGGATGGTGTCTTCGAGATCGTGGGTTCTGGTGGTAGGTTCGTTTATGAATGGACTGCTGAACCCTTTGGGTTGTTCCTGTATCACTGTCATGTAGCTCCTGTGGCA
>JAZFZF010000062.1:0-2147 GCA_036443875.1 Nitrososphaerales archaeon | reverse complement strand
TTCATAGCGCCTAATTACCATTACGACGAAAATTAAAAGTAGAAATCGAGACCTATTCTCCACTGAGGAACCTAGTATTCTACAATGTTTAACTTGCCATATTTTCCAACGCTTAGTTGATTCTCGCCCCTGAAGCTTGTAGTATACCCATTTTCTATTCCAATCTTTGAACCAGTCTTGACCATTGCTATTTGATCTTCCCATAAGGAGAGTTTGATTTGGCCACTATCATCCTCTACCATAACATCAGCAACCTTTGCCGTACCTCCATCCCTCTTGTTTACAGTTCTTGGTTCTGATACACTTACTACTGAAGCTTCGATGCTGACGCTTCTCATACCATTCTTCAGTTCAGATATCTTCATAGCAACAGTATCATTTGCTCAGCATAATAAAAGTTTCCATATGCTATATACCTAATATACAACATAACGGTATAATGTGAATATCTCATCAAAGACAAAGCCAAGTCACACTCAACTCCGCTAAATAATGATCGACATGTCATTGAGCTAACGATCTCCTGGGAAAGAACAATCTCATCTCTTTTAAAAGAGAACAAAGGAAACTTGTAATTTCAGGATCTCTCAAGTTGCAAAAATACAATTTCGCAGTGTTTGATAGGGTCCCTGTTGATGTAGAACTGCACCAGAACTTGTAAAAGATCATTTCATTTTCAATTGCATTGATGTTAAGAAGCATGTTACTAGAATATGGTATAGTAATGATGATTGATTTGATCAAGAAATGTTTAGGCATCAAAAGAAAGATAAAGAAGATAATCAGATGTTTACCTCCCGTATTAATTCAGATGTCTTAGAAAAGACAATCAACTGAGTACGAGTTATATATTCGCATTCTTTTATGGGTGCAGTGCAGGGGTACCAAAGCATGGCCAACTGGGCGGGACTCAAGATCTACAATGGGTGATCCCGTCTCTTAGGAGTTCGTGGGTTCAAATCCCACCCCCTGCACATCTTACCCGTTATGTTTCTAACGATGATGATGAATTGGTTACAATGAAATGGTTACAATAAATTACTATTTTTTCATAGAATTGAGTTCTATACAGTAGTGTTGATCAGAATGGGAAGCTAACTATACCCAGTAACATTGTATGCATAGTAGAAAGAGAAGTAAGTTGGAAATGACACCACTTGTACTGATTTTTCACAACGAACAGGATAACCCTTGAATGGTCATTTTATCCTGATCAATGTATTAAAACCACGTTTCTCGACACCAAAATTGTTAGATACCTCTTCTACAGTCACTGTTATAGATATTATATCAGTTGATCTACATGAACTTGCTTCAAGTATAATATTTTCATCTAGAATATCTTTAGGTTGAAAATCTATTTGATTTGTATCGACTATTACATTACCTGAGGAAAGGATCTGGACAAACTGTTCTTTGGCATAGTAAGCGATCCTTATCTTTTGGTCTTTGCGGGGTTCTGCTTTAATCCCAAGCCGTATTCTCCCTGCAGACGATTGTACATACCTTGACTGATCTTCAATGCAGATATTGAAGTGAAAGGGGCAACCCGCAGTGGCTTCTGCCATTTTATTTATACCATCGTCCTTTATAATATCGATCTTCTTTATAGTATTGCCATACTGTCCTATCCATTCGTTTGTAGTTTCTACAACTTTATCTATAGAATGTTTTCTTGAAATATTCTCCTCTTCTGGCAAATTGTGTCTATCAACCCAGTCCTTGTAGTCCGAACTAATGTCTTCTATGAACTGAATGCATGTTATCTTGTAATCATCAATACTACTTGCCCTTTCAGACTCAAAGTTCGCACCGAGCATATACAGCTAATACCCATGCGTACTTAAAAAGTTGTGAGATGTGATATAATTATTATAACAAAAGTTGTACATCATAATAACTGAACATAAATCTGAGCAATATATAACTGCATTATGAATCCATTGCTGATCTTTAGGTTTCTTGCTTCTGGAAGCTGCGTCTATCCAAGCAATCTTCTCTTCCTTTGAAAGGCGTAGATGCTTTTCAGAAAAGCCCAGGAGACACTTCTAAAGCTAACCAATTGATAAGGAAATTCAAGGTTTATCTCAGGTCAACTTTTTCGTTATCTTATTAATTATTAATCATAAAAATGAAAGGAGGGTCAA
>JAZFZF010000061.1:0-3067 GCA_036443875.1 Nitrososphaerales archaeon | reverse complement strand
ACTCTTTAGATTGGCAGCTATACATGCGCCACCAGCACCGACCCCCTCCTTTACAAAACCATTAGCATATGCACGCAGACCTTCCTTCTTTGATCTTTCCAAGTACGGATCACATGAGAGGATGGGTACATCCGCAATGGACTTGATCAACTGACATATATCTGACGATTTGTCATGGAGAATGTATTTTGTAGTACCCACGACTATATTCTCGAGGGCGTTTTTATCGATTGCATTGATAATGCATAGAACAGCTGCCATCTGTGTCCCTCCAGCAAGCATAACGTTAGATTTTTTTGATGCGCCAATCGCAATCGCAGCTACACTTGGTATCATAGGATCTCCCATATACGATATAGATTCAAACGGTTTGTTTGCAAGATAGCCGAAAGGTATCGCTACAGATTTCATTCCATGCTCAACTGTGGATAATTTCAGTTCGTGAGGGTTTTCCGGCATGCTACTGCTGACTTTGAACTTGGCATCTATACCCATCGTCAAAAGAACCCCTAACGCAGTTGTGGTACCTGCAGGTATGCTTTCACCAATCACAACACATTCCATGTTCTCACCAAGTTTAATACCAAGTTTTAGGCCGTTACCGAAAGCTTTCTTCACCATGTCTATGTTCAATGCATGCCCCTCGGCTATGTTTTCTCCATTTGTGAGTTCTAGTGTGACATGTGGAATATTTGGTTTAATCTTACTTCCCGCATCAACCACTACTAGTGGGATTTCTGCTGTTTTCAGCGCCGCTCTTGTTAGAAGCGCAGGAGTTGGCTTGCCATCGGGAGTCGCAGGAATGCTGTTGATGCATTTACACTCCCCGTGATAAAGAAATTCAGCATCGGCTGCAGGTGTATGTTGGAGTAATTCGGAATTTACCCCTGCTACGGTTAAACCAGGTATTTCGCATGTTTTTGTGTACGATATGACGCATACAAAGCGAAATCTCTTACCCCTTACTCTTTCTATGAAACTTTTTGCCTTTACTTCATTTCCTGCTATACTTATCCCATCAAACAGCATTAATGATCACTCTGCATGAAGAGCAGGAACTCTTCTTTTGTTCTTGGTTTTAAAACATCGTTGGTCTTCTTCTCATAGCCTATAGAAGAAATTGGCTTGCTGCCATAATCATGACCAGGATAAATTTCGAGCCTATCGTCCAGTTTAACCAGTTTTCCAAACAAACTGTCGTAAAGTTCAGAGGCACTTCCACCAGGCAGATCAACTCTACCACAACTACCGACGAATAAAGTATCACCTGTAAAGAGTTTATCTTCTACAGATAGACAGATGCTGTCCTCCGAATGTCCGGGAGTGTAGAGGAAACTTATGTTTATGTTACCCAGTTTGATACTATCACCATCATCTACTGTAATATTCTTGTCAAGTCTAGATTTCCTATGCATAATTATTTCAGGACGTCTCAGCTCAGCGAGCTGTTGATTACCAAGTGTGTGATCGAAATGGGTGTGTGTGTTAATAATATACTGCAGTTTCAGATCATATGCGTTTAACAACTCCAAAACCCTCTCCAGATCCCATGATGGGTCTACTACTACTGCAAGCTTGTTCTTCTCGTCAGCAACAACATATGTGAAGTTAGCCATGTTACCCACTAGTATCTGCTTTACAATCAAATCACACACCTACCGCTCTGCATCTTGAGGTATCCCGATAGGCTCTACTATTATCTTTCCACAGAAACTCTTCTTTGCTGGTAAACCTTTCTTCATTCTATGAAATGTTATGGTCATATTTGCCTTGATGCATTTGTCATGGATCAGACCAGTATCAGGATCCAGTCCAGATGGCACATCCACTGCGACCTTGTACGCCTTGGATCTGTTTATTACATCTATAATCGTGGAGTGAGGCTCTTTTATCTTGCCCTTTATACCAATGCCGAAGATGCCATCGATTATTATACTAGCATTGTTTATTATCTTGACTATTTCCTCACTCACCTCCTTGGCACAAATCAAGTCGATGCTGTCCATTCGCTCCAGTATACTCCAATTAATCCGTGCTTCCTTTGTATTCAGATCGGCCGGACTACCAAGCAGGATCACTGTAACCTTCGGACCGTGATACCCTAGGTGTCGAGCAACAACAAAAGCATCTCCACCATTGTTACCTCTCCCACTGATAACAACTATTCTCTTTTTATCCAACTTTTTGAATTTAGTTGATATTTGACCTACAACGCTACTTCCTGCATTTTCCATCATGAATACTTTTAAAATGCCCATGCTGTGTGCCTTCTCCTCTATTTCTCTCATTTTATCTGCTGTGATTGCTTTCACACACAGCCTATGTATTATCAAGAATATGGGCTTTGCTTTTTTAAACTGAAAAGCAGATCGTAGAATTTAGTTTCTCCAAAGGTTTCAATGCCAATTCTTTTAGATCTTTTAGCAGGAATTTCCGATGCTCTCTACTACATCTCTTGACCTGTTGAAATTGAGGGATAATATGCCTACACATACAATTGAACCTAGACTGTAGATGATTCTATCAAGCCTTTTTCTTTCAAGTAGCTGAATCGTAGTATAAGCCTTACCCGTTACATTTCTCAAATCTGAAAATCATTTTTGATAATAGTATTCATACTTTAAATGTGTACTTCATACCTTGAAGGATGGTGAGAAATTGCTTCATCTCAAGAAGGAAATCATTCACGTTAAGAAAGTTGAATGGATATTAAGTCGCAATCTTTGGTACATTCCTAGGTCATGGTGTCTTGGCACTACAACTTAATCCAAGTTTTCTTAACTATATAACAGCGATGACTGGAATATCAGGCCCTCTAGCAGAGAATTTGCTGATCGCAATAGGTTATGTAGATATCATTACTGCTGTTTTGGTGATCGTTTTCCCCTTCAAGTTAATGTCTGTATGGGCATTCGTGGGGCTTTCTAACAGCTCTAGCAAGACCTACAGCTGGAGAACCTATTTGGGACTTTGTTGAACGATGGGCCAACTGGGAAGCTCCACCGGTCTTGCTCTATATAAGATGACTCCCAAGGAAGCTTAACCTAGAAGATCTCTTCAGGTAATC
>JAZFZF010000060.1:0-10183 GCA_036443875.1 Nitrososphaerales archaeon | reverse complement strand
GTTTATGAGATTAGTTTAGAACTCTTGTTAACAGTTTGTATCAAATGTCAATCATAAATTCTCTTTTGAAAAATAATTTAGTGATAACGGTGGTCGTTCCAAGAAGTTTTCCGACTTGGTTTAGCTTCACAGCATTAGGTCAACCTATAGCTTGCCAGGACTAGCTTGGAACGATAACAAATAAAAATTAGGAGAATACTGCGAAGAAAGCCTCTGCTCTAGAATTTCCTTCTTGGACAATAACTGTGTAAGTACCCGCATCTGCAGTCTTCTGTATCAACCACAGTGCGGTATAAGTTCCGTCTTCTTTGATGTTAGCAGACATTGGTATACGGTCATCGTTCGGTGTAAGCACAGTTATCGATAACCTCTCATTTGGCTTTCCTTTTCCACTGATCCTTACAAGCTCTCCGTCCCTGTATTCAATCTTGTCAGTTTGCACCGTAAGAGTAATTGAGCCCCTTGCAACCGAGAACGTTAACGCTATCTCCTCTTTACCTGCCTTGACAGCTACAGAATATTTACCTAACGAGGCGTCTGCAGGTACTATCATTGCAGTTGTGAACTTTCCATTATCATTTGATCTTATATCGGTTTTGAATATCACAGCTCCGTTTGGATCTAAAACTCTAACGTTAATGTCTTTATTGGGTGATGTCTGTCCTGTGATTATCACGTTCTCACTCTGTTTATACTCGAACTTGTCGGTAACTATTAACATCTCATATCCAGATTCTGTCAAAACTATGAACTTGGCCGTGATAGTCCTAGCGTCCTGTAATGCAGTGATCAAATACTCACCGGTCACAGCTGTTGAGTCTAACGGTATGAACACAGTGTATTTGCTAGCCTTGTCAACTGGAACGGCTGAAGAGAATATAGAAACTCCAGCAGGATCTACAACATTAAGTGAAACAGCTGCCTCTGGTTTTCCAACACCAACTATCTTCACAAGATCACCTTGTTTGTATGTTTCTTGTTCAGTAGTTATTGTAAAGGAAATTGTTCTTTCCACATTCACCACTGTTATAGGAAGATTTGCAGCTCTTCCACTGCTGTCTGATACAGATATCTGGTGAGCACCATCAACTGCAGTTTCTGGTATCTTTATTCTAGCCCTAATTGTTCCATCAGATTCAGTCTTCAAAGTCTCTATTAATTTTCCATCAAATAGAACAGTTATTCTGGAGTCCGGCATGAAACCTTCACCTAGTATTCTCATAACGAGACGAGGTCTTGCTGTATCTGGTATTACTGCAATTGCCGGTTTTTTATCGGAAATATTTGGTTTATCGTTACTGCTTGTAGTTGGAGGTTGAGTTGAATTATTTTCTCCCACATCTGTATTGTCTCTACTGGAAGTCTTTATTGCTTCTTCTTTTATTGCTTTGACTACATCTATTGCACCACTCCCAAGCTCGTCACCCTCCTCGTCGATGACGATCCACTTGAAGATGGGGTTTGACTGATCTGATTTGATACCAAACCTAGCAGATTCACCAGGTTTTATCACATTGGTGTCGGTCCTAAACTGAATCGCGTTTGGATTTTTTGATGATGCTTCTGTACTCCATCCATCTTCAGCTCTGTATGAGCCAATAACACCACTCTGTAGCGTTAGCCAAACAAGCTTAGCATTGTAAATATTGTCCTTGCTATTTTCTACCTTTATAACTGTGATAGTCTTCCAGCTCTTAGCAGTGATCTCTACTAGTCCAGTCTTAGTTATGTCAAACTGCGCATGGCCCAAAGGCACAACCATCGTTGCAAGTAACACTATGGTTGATATAGCAAGAGATCTCTTAGTAATTAGATGCATCTTAATAGAATACGCAAGATTATCCTTTTTATTTCTTGTCATAAGCGAGCAGCCCACTATAATCACTAAATAGATGGTGGGGCTTTATATTAGTAAATATCAACAACTTGAGAGAGTTTATCAATTAAAATAAACATACGAACAATCTTCTTAATCTCGTAAAGTTGTTATCGATGCTTTTCTAACTATGAGATCGTTAAATCTAGAGCAAGTGTTTCCTGCTATCGGCAGGTTTTATCTCATGAACATTTGATATGCATATTAGCTTTTTTCGCAATTATAATCCGTCGTAATGCACCTGCCAACCTAGTTGCAAAATTACGAGATATTTGGTGTTGATACACTATTAACCTTGGATGTTACTCTACTTGGTACACTAAGGACCAGTGATTTATAAATTTCTAGAATATAGAAATAAACAAATTATTCCTAAAAAATGGTTACAAACTAGGTTTAAACCGGTATTTCCGCCCGTGTTTCACTAACAACAATTACAATAACTAAACAAATATTTACAAGTACCTTGTAGTATTGAACGGGGTTTAGTTATCATTTGAGTGAAGATGATTCTATTGAGGACATGACATCAAAGGTCTTCCGTATAGTCGCAGAGAATGGCCCTGATGGTATTTTTCAGAGTGAATTATGGAAGCAACTTGATCTTACAAGCAGAGATGGTTCTAGGCTATCCATAAGGCTAGAACGAAGGTCACTTATAAAACGTGAAAAGGTTCTGGAAAATGGCAGGTGGACATACAAACTAATAGCAATAAAGCTCCCTGTTGATACAAATTGTATAGAGGAGGCACCGTGCCTGACATGTCCGGTTGAACATATGTGCTCCGTTGATAGTACTGTAAGCCCTAATACATGTGTGCTCATAGAAAATTGGATGTTGAATGAAATTAACAAGCCAGAACAATTAATTAACATAAGTACAGACGGTAAGAAGCATGCGCCTGCAAGAGGCTAAACGCGATCTGTACAGAAGGTTAGCGAAGGAACGTGGTTATAGAAGCAGAGCAGCGTTCAAGTTAATGGAGATTAATCACTCTTATCATATAATACGCAGGGGAATGTATGTTGTAGATATTGGCTGTGCTCCTGGTGGATGGTTACAGGTTGCAAGGAAGTTTCTGGGAGGGTATGGAAAGGTTCTTGGTATTGATACGCTTCCTGTTAAACCACTGCCTAACGTTCAGGTTATCGAGGGAGACGTTAGTGATACTTCGCTGGCAGAAAAGATCCTCGTAATAATGGGAAGGAAGGTAAATCTAGTCTTATCAGACGTGGCGACAAATATTATCGGTGTCTGGGAGCTGGATCATGCAAGGCAGATAGCCGTGACAGAAAATGCAGTCTCTTTAATGGACAGAATACTTGTAAAATATGGCAACGCCGTATTCAAGGCGTTTGAAGGCAGTTTGTTGAACGAGTTGAGAGACAACCTCAAGGTAAAATTTGGCAACGTTCGCTTATACAAGCCAAACGCAAGCAAGAAGGCGAGCAGCGAGATCTATCTCGTATGTCTAGGCTACAAGGGTTCTGAACAAATCTAGAACTTCATTATATTTCGCATCTGTTTTAAATCCAGTAAGACGCAGACTTGTTCGTGCAGCTGAAAATCCAGACGATTGCAGTCTATCTATTATCGCAGATATGGTTGGTGGGGTTGCCTTTACCCTTTCAGAAATTTTATCTACCGAGAAGTAAGTGGGAGGCATCTTGATCTCTTTCTTTGCCATTAAAAGTGATTTACCACATTTTTTATCAACGTTACAATCATCAACAAAGTATAACATTTCGTCAACAAAATCTGCATCAAAGATATCCCCTATCCATAATGGACCCGCAAACCTCACTGATTGATTGCACGAATCACAAATTTTGTGAGGAACAGTTCGATTTGCATATGTTCTATTGTTGCAAGAAAAACAGTGGTGGATGTATCCTAGCTTGCTTGGCATTGCCTCAGCATATCTGCTGCCTACATCTAGTCTTGCATAAACACGCAGGTAGTTTCTTATACTGTGAACGAATAAAGGCTTGATCCCAGCCTCAAGTCTAGAAGCTATCATGGAGACTAACCCCACGACCAAGCGCAAACCAATTTCATTTCCATATTCAACGTTCATTGATCTTCCATAGTACCTTCTGGTGCATACATCTGGATATATACCGCATAGAACAGGAGTATCTGTTGCTGTTATGCTCAGTAGACCTTTATCGTTTACAGCCCGAAGTGCACAGTCAATATATGGTGCAGGTGTTCCAAACGGATCCAGATCAACTATACCTAACCTTGACCCAGTGGAGGAATGTTCTATAAGGAATTTGCACGCCTCATTTACACTGAATTTGCATTGTTTCTCCACACCGTTGAGCTTGCTCGATTCCTTTGCCATATCAATGGCGATTGGGTTGGCATCATTGATGTATACCTCGTCAAGCTCCTTGACTTCAACAGCAGTTCTAATCGCTCTGGAACCTACGCCGGCAAGTGCATCTGCCATGCTCTTCTCGTTCAAGTTCTTTGCATAGGACTTATATGCAATGATCGAGAAATCCCTACTGAGCCTTGCATTTGGATTGAAAAATGCTGGGGTTCTAGGCGGAACTGTATTGATCAGAGAATCCACAGGAACAACCAGTTTTGTACTACCCTCCTCTATCGTCTGCAGACTTTGCATAACATGCACAGTTCGAGGATAAGATAAGAACCTTTACGTCATGTGTGAGGCATTAGAGCAAACAGAATGTTTCGCAATCCCAAGTATGATTGATGCATAATATTTGGATCAGGTTCCAATTTGCCGAGTTCGTTCTTGTAATTTCTGACATATGCTAGGCCATCGTTAGTAAGCATCTCTGTTCCGTACCTCTTGCCAAGCTCTATCACAATCCTGTTGAAGTAATCAAGGTGCATTAACACTTCTCCACGCTCTATTTCGGACTTTCCATGTAACTGAATATCTTTATAGAAATTACGTATAACTTTTAACTTGGACCGCAATCGTTTTTCGTTTATGACCAGGATAAAATCATCAACCATATTCTAATTATCTCCAAAATGCCTTAAATGTTTTATCTGATTGCATGTGAACTTGTTGATAGAATGCCCCTCTTTATAGTAACTGGTGATCCATGCATGGGAAAAACCACGGCTGTAATGCGTGTGGCTGAAATCCTAAAACAGAGAGGGTTAAACGTTGGCGGTATAATCTCGAGAGAGGTTAGGAAGGAGGGTGTAAGAATAGGTTTTGAATTTGTAGACATAAATACCAACGAAACTGCTTCCCTTGCTTCCATAGGGGGAACTGGCCCAAACCTTGGTAAGTATAGTATCGATATTGAAGGTTGTGGGTTTGCAGTTCGAGTGTTGCGAAGAGCACTCGTAAATGCGGATATCGTAATATGCGACGAGTTGGGACCTATGGAGTTCAAATCAAAAGAATTCATTGACTGTGTAAAGGATATGCTTAATCTAGATAAACTGGTTATTGCTGTAGTACATAAGAAGCTAAAGTATCCGGTAATAGATCAGTTTAGAGAAAAAGCTAGCTTTATGATCAACCTTGATATACAAAATAGAAATAAAGTACCATATCTATTACTAGACAGGTTAGAATGAAGGTGGCTGGTATTGATGAGGCTGGTAGGGGATCGGTTTTAGGTCCCATGGTCGTTGCTGGCATTACAATAAAAAAAACTAAAATAAAACAGCTACATTCGTTGGGTGTTAAGGATTCTAAGAAAATCACGCCCAAAAATAGAGAAAGGTTATACGGTGAAATTCTGAAGATCGTTGATGAATCCTACGTCCGGATATTAAAACCAGCGGATATAGACCGAGCTGTTGCTACAAGAGCACTTAATTCTCTAGAGGCTATTGCTATGGCTAAGGTCATAAACAGGTTGCGACCCCAAATAGCGTATGTGGATTCATGCGATGTAAACCCCCAACGCTTCAGAAAAGCCATTTTATCAGCGCTGAAGTGCAAGGCTAGAGTAGATTCTAGACATCATGCCGATTATGAGAATGTTACTGTATCAGCAGCATCAATCCTCGCCAAAGTGAGGAGAGATAGAGAAATAGGGAGATTGCGGCGAAAAATGGGCAATATCGGCAGCGGCTACCCTTCTGACAAGCAAACTATGGGATTCGTTAAAAGATGGATACGTAAACATAAGAAGGCGCCAACGTTTGCCAGACGTTCTTGGAAGCCTGTAAGACGATTGTTAAAAGGATATGTACATACAAAGTTTCATGATCTTTAACCATGTCGAGCGGATGCCATAGCATGATCCTTGTCGAAAGGCAGAAGATTGATAACCTGCCTTATATCAAAATTGTTAGCCTGCAACCTCGCAACTTCATTGTTAACTACATCCTTGGACTCTTTTGTAACATCTATAGACCTAGTTTTAATTACTAGCATAAGACAGCCTTCTCCCTTCAAATACATTCTACAATTTGCCATTGCTATCTCTGTCTGATCGGGCTGGGCAATGTCGCAATATACCACATCTACATTGCCTGTAACAGAAAAGTATGCGTCGGGTTTCCGTGCGTTTTCAACTATAGGTATGACGTTTGGTCTGTAAGCCGCAACTCTTGTTATGAGCTCCCTTGCAACTCTAGCTGCTGATTCTACACAAAATACCAAGCCCCCAGAACCCACGATGTCAGAAATATGACTTACAGTGGTACCTGTAGAAGCTCCAAGGTAGAGAACCTTACTTCCATATTTTATTGGGAGGTATTTAAGACCCTTTATTAATGCAGCCGCAAGTTTGCTCCTAAACGGATCCCAGACTCTATATTCAACTCCTTTTATCTTGACTAGACGCTCACCATAAACATTTACACCGGTACAAAGATTTTCCGTACAGGTTCTCCTCTGACCATCTATATCTATCCACACCATGCTATCTTTTTCGCTTGCCAAACTTCCTTCCCCTTTTGTTGTTAAACCTTCTGCTTTTTTCGTTTCCACTTTTCCTTCTCTTCTCGAACCTAGGCTTTGGTCTCTCCTCATACTCTTGCCGTTCAACAGGTTCTTTATACTTCTCCCTTATCTCACGTATGCGCTCGTCAAGTTTGCTCATTATCGTAGGCTCCTTGCTACCTCTGTACACATCTATTCGAGCTGCTATGGCAACCTTAGCAGCTATAGCTCTGGCTATCTTACCCCTCTGCCACGTTGGTGCCGAATGTATCAGGGGGTGCTGAAATATTATGCCGTGTTTTGGGGGTCTGCTACCAGTCTTTATTGCTCTGAACAACGCCTTTTCTGCTCCTAAAACCTGTATGGTGCTTGCAGGCATGGAAGATAGCCTTTGTAAACCACCAGTCTTAGCGATCATCCTAGCACCTATGGTTGCCCCAAGAATTTCCCTTACATTTGGGGCACCTATCTCCGTTTCATCTTCAAGATGTGAAAGTAGAGCAGCACGCAAGGAGCTAAGGTTCTTGATCTCTTGTGCTAGTTTCTGTAGAGTTACAAGGTTTTCTGGAGTAACTGCTCCGCCGTTGCTGGAATTTGCAGCATTTACAATCGCCTCTGCTTTCTCCTCAGGCATTCCTGTTTCCTTCATTGCGTCTTTATCTATAGAATCCCTCGAACCAGCCAGAACTATATCACAATACGTAGGCAGATTCTGTATCATACCGTCGAGTTCAGGAAAATGCAAACCATACCATTCGCGAAGCCTAGAACCCATCAGATTAATTACCTTGTCAAGCTCGTCCAATGCGTTGATAGACTGGATTATGTGAGAGTCACGTTTCGCAGAGATCTCGCCTACCTTTATCGACGATAGATCCATTGCGAACCTCTTTAAAACACCCAGGGCTTCGAATTCGTTGGGTGCAAAATCGGCCTTCACCATTAGTTTCACCTTCCGTTCCTGAAGTTCCATTTGCTTGTCATTGTCCATTACTGAAGCATTGATACCATTCTTTGAGAGTATGCTGGCAAGACCATCATCGTTAGAACCTGCAGAGTCATACCCTTCCGATCTTAAGAACTCTAATACACTGTGTATTGGGTCGGTTGATGTGCCAGTTTTGATTGCCCTGTATGTCTTGGCCATATCAGTATCGAATCTGTATGAACTAATCACATCACCCTGATCGTCAAGGGCAACTATACCAGCTTCAAGCAAGATGAGGGTGCATTTTGACATTGTAACAAACCTAACATATAGCTCTTAAAAAAGCTAACACTGGATTTCACACATCATGCAAAGGCAACGTTCGGCTTTGTCCAGACTATCACCAAACCATACTATTAAAATGCTGTTATTCTAATTAACTGGAAAGCAAGTCTTAAACGTTATATTACAATCTCCCATCCTTATGTCTGTTGGGAAACAACATTGATCTCTCCGTAGATATTGCTGGGCTCCGTATTAGGAATCCCACTATGCTTGCATCAGGCATTCTTGGTATATCCTACCAAGTATTCAAGCGGCTTTACGGAGCTGGTGCAGGTGCTATCGTATCGAAATCGATAAGCGTTGAACCGAGAGAAGGTTACAAAAATCCAACTGTCGTGTCGGTTGAATGTGGATATCTTAACGCTGTTGGATTGTCTAATCCAGGCATGGATGCGTTTGCGAAGGAGATAGAGAATAACAGTACCGTACCTATAATAGTGAACCTTGTAGGATCTACCGAAGACGAATTTGTATCTATGGTAAATAAATTCGATAACCTTGATGTGATTGCTTACGAACTGAATTTATCATGCCCCCATGTCGATAAGGTTGGTTTGGAAGTTGGAGACGATCCCGAACTTGTCTATAAGGTTGTCAAAGGCATAAAGTCAAAAACGAAAAAACCTGTTATAGCAAAGGTTGGGCTCGGTGCAAGTGACATAATTGAAACTGCCCGGGTATCCAAGGAAGCCGGTGCAGATGCAATAACTGCTATAAATACAATACGTGCAATGGCCATCAATATTGAGGTTGACACTCCTTTTTTGAGTAACAGGATAGGGGGTTTGTCTGGCAAGGCAATAAAACCCATTGCAATCAGATGTGTTTACGAGATATCGAAGAACCTTAGCATGCCGGTCATAGGATGCGGTGGTGTATACTCGTGGGAAGATGCAGTAGAATTCATGTTAGCTGGTGCCACTGCAGTTCAGATGGGTAGCGTAATAGGAGACAAATGGTTGAAGGCATTTTCAAATGTCACGCGCGGTGTCGGTTCATATTTAGAAAAGAAAGGGATGAAGAGTGTTATGGAGTTGGTAGGAATTGCGCATAGATATTGATAAGATACGAATTGTTAAGGTCGTAGAAGTTGTTGAGGAAAGTCCTACGGTTCATACTCTAATCGTCAAGGACGAGCTTTGCGAATCTACGAAGCCTGGACAGTTTGCCATGGTATGGATACCCAGAATTGATGAACTCCCTATGAGTATCATGATATCTGAAAGGGATGGCCATGCAGCATTAACTATCAGGAAACATGGTTATTCTTCAACTGTACTTTACAATACGCCTGTTGGTGGTATGCTGGGTTTAAGGGGACCATATGGTAATTCTTTTAATATTGCGAATCGAAGGGTGTTACTGGTTGGAGGAGGTACCGGTCTCGTTCCAATGTTGCGTTTATCAAGGGAGCTGGCAAGAAAGAAGAATAAGAAAAGCGATGTTACGTTGATCATAGGTGCTAAAACAAAGCGAGAAGTTATCTTCGAAAAACTTGCGAAACGAGTATTGAAGAAAGTAAAGAACAAGGTTATTGTTGCTACCGAGGATGGAAGCTACGGTTTTATGGGCCTTGCAACAGACGCTGCTGTAAGAGTTATGAAGCAGAATAGGTTAGATATGATTTATACCTGTGGTCCAGAAAGGATGATGAAGAAAGTTCTCGAATTGGCTGCCTCGCATAGAATCCCTTCGCAGGCAAGCCTTGAGAGGCTCATGAAGTGTGGAATAGGCATATGTGGCAGTTGCTGCTTGGGAAAGTATCTTACGTGCAAGGACGGTCCCGTAATGGATGGCAATACTGTGCTAAAATTGCCAGAATTCGGTGTTCATGCGAGAGACAAGTCTGGCAAAATGACTGTAATGTGGTAGGCAGTTTAAGCTACACCGGTTCACAAGTTTTATATCATACTGTCGAGGATTTCTCATAGAAGTAGGTTGGGCCATCCAAAGGTCGTTCTCACGGCTGATAGAACATTAATGTCAAAATATAGGGGTATCTCACTAGCTTCGTTCTTCGGCTGCGCTCCAGCCATTGATAATAATCGCACTTCTGGTTTCTGGTATTGGATACTCAAGAATCAGGTCACACCCAAGATTCTTTTCGATTTTATCTGTAACCCAATAGGTCATCACTTGGGA
>JAZFZF010000059.1:0-2574 GCA_036443875.1 Nitrososphaerales archaeon | reverse complement strand
GGCTCAGGGAATAGCAACAGGTTTACGTACGGATGCCGAAAAGGCATACAACTTTGGTATGATAGGGATGGGACTTGGAGCTGCAGGTGTAGTTTTAGCCATTGCATCTCTGACCAGAAGAAGAAAGGGCGAAGATTTCTAAAATTGCTTAATATATTTATCAGGGAAGGTCTGCTTTTTTAATATGAATTCATCTATTCCAATTTCTCTATCGATAGCCTCTGGAATAATACTATTGATCAGTGCGATGCAACCATACTCATTTGGGCAGGGATTAGGATTCGACGAATCAAAGTGGGTTTTGGTTGACAATAAAAGAATTTCTATGACATTGGAGATGGAACCCGTATTTCTGACAAAAGATGAAAATGTTGGTAGTGTAGTTATACGCCTGCGAGAAATTAACAACGACAGTACGATTCCCCACGTAACGTTTAATGTAAAGATCATACGCGTTGGAGAAATTCTACTCGACGATCGGTTCCATAGTCATGATGGTATAGTAGCGATTCGATTTGAGCATGTTGATACTGAAAGGTTAGAAGTGTTTGGTAATAGGGAATCCCTTTACGATGCGATGAATGTCAATCGTGATTACCCCGCTGTGGTAACACCGTTATGCCGGAATTTCCATTGGGTCCATTTGTAATATTGGTTTCAATAGTCTCTCTTGTGATAGTAATCACGAAAGCAGGATCATTGAATTTTCGAGATCTTACGAAATAGGCTAATGCGAGTGGATAATAATACGACTGCAGTAGCACCTGCCATGGCAATCACAGCTCCTATTGGGAATTCTGGGACGATACTTATCGTGCCCTCGCCAGTTCCCATGAGGGAAGTATCTATCTGAGCAAATGAACCTGTACCTACCAAATGAACCTGTATTGTGACGACACCAATCCTTTCAAAGGTGTATGCATGCGTATCTATTCCTTCACTGCTGTATATGTTATTCCTAACGTAAATCTCATTACCTCTATCGCCAAATATCTTGAGGTTATAATGAACATCGCGCAGTATAGAGTTTGTATTTGGATCGAAAAATGTGATATCGAATTTCACAGGCCTGGTTGGTTCGATCATCTCCTGATTCCATGCAACTAATATCCTTACCTTGTTGTTCTCAGTGATTAAATTCATGCTGTTACCTTCGCTAATCGCTATTCCTTCGATTGGTCTAAGGGTAAATATCATCTCTTCTGGATATGTGGAACCCGTTACAATCTTTTGTCCTATTTGCATTAGTTGGTTACTTGGTATCAAGTAATGTATTACCAATTTATCTTCAAAGGAATAAGGATCAACAAGCAGGGCTCTTCCTTCTATTGGAACATCGTTCACACTGGCTTGATAGTTACCCGGTCCGATGAATTGCTCAAAATCCT
The DNA here is from genome assembly GCA_036443875.1 of Nitrososphaerales archaeon. Taxonomy (GTDB): domain Archaea; phylum Thermoproteota; class Nitrososphaeria; order Nitrososphaerales; family UBA213; genus JAZFZF01. Next base: position 1,186 of record JAZFZF010000059.1, on the reverse strand, counting down.
TTGGTATTAGTATCTCTTCATGTACCACAACGACGAACTTTGTAAATTCTGGCTCCCAGTTGAATGGCATGCTAAAGCTTAATGTCTTGGTATTCTCGTCAAAGGCAAACTCACTTATGGTATCAAAGTAAGTTCTTATTGTGATTGGGTATTCGTTGCCATTGTCAACGACCTTGAACAGACTATCTTCAGCCACACTGACCCATGCATCAAATTCCAATGGCGGGTCAAGTATCTGCTTCGTTGTACCAACGGAAAAGATCTCTACAAAGATATTATACAGTCCGCCTTCAAGAAATATGGGGGCTTCAACGACCGGCGGTCCACCTCTACCATACCATCCACCAAGCTGCAATTCCTTCTCGCCATAGACCTTTACCTGTTTTGTGTCCTTAGGCCTTATCTTTATCTGCAGATCGCCATTTGGATGGTAGAACCACTCATTCATTAACAGATCACCATCTTTCTTTACCCACACTCTATACGTGACCTGCTCCAAGTTTTCATCGGTTTTAGTATCGAAGAATCTTATTCCAAGTAGAGCATCTTCGGGAGAGCCAGCAGTCAACGCAGCAGGATTCATCTTGACGAAAACTGTTACATTTTTACCGCTTAGGTCAACTGGTGGCGGCATATCACCTGCGAGACCATGACCAAACGCAGGAGTAAAACTCAACACTGAAAGAACAAATATGGATGTTACAAGAATGTATGATAGATTATCTTTATTCATACTTTTAAAAGTGCTCAATTTTTATATATAGTTTTCAGGGATGGTCTCATTCTTGGCAGCAGAACACTGAAAGCTATAACAGCACTCAATATAATCATCACATTGAGTGGAAATTCTGGCACCACTACAACAGAAAAAGTTGCCGTTTCTTTGGGTATGGGTTGGAAGAGTATGCCTTCAACATCAACACTTGTCCGAAAATCACCCTTGGAAGTGAATGTGTAGGGTATTGTAACTTCGCCAGGGTTTGTATGTGTCAGAGGTGTTGTGAATACTTCTCTCCCATCCTTCTCAATAAATATCTTATAATCTATATGCTGTTGTAATACTCCTTTATCTTTTTGAAGGAAACGTATATGCAGTTTTGTTTCCTGTTCTGGTTCTAATGGGACAGGCGACCACGAGAGTTCCACATCTAGCGATCCTTTGTCCGTCGAGGTTATCATCGGTTGG
>JAZFZF010000058.1:0-3289 GCA_036443875.1 Nitrososphaerales archaeon | reverse complement strand
ACACATATAGCTGATGTACTACAGGAACCAATATACGTGCTGTCTGGTATGTATTACCCAGTTCTCAACAGCAAGTTCTTTCCGTTTACAATTAAGCTGCTTGCATCTGCAATTCCTCTCACACTAGGCATTGATGGTATGAGGCAAATCTTAGTTCTAGGAGGAGATCTCAGTAGTGTTATTCCGCATATTGTAGGATTGCTTATACTTGTATCCATACTCTTACCCTTCTCTTATTTCTCACTACAAAAGATGGAGGCTATAAGCAAGAGAGAAGGACGGCTGACATTAAGATGGCAGTAGCAGATATAGTGAAAGTGTTGGTGCAGGGTATATGGATAGGCTGGAAGATCGAGTCTAACTGGACCGACCCGTTTGTGTTCTTCGCTTACATGATCGCGAAACCTATTGCCAGTGTATTCTTGGTTGGGTTGATATTTCTGATTGGAAGCGAAGCTTCTGGTGTTAGGGATCCGGAATTCTTCTTTTATGCGTTCACAGGTGCAATATTCTTCATTTACCCCGCAACAATGGCTGTTTCGTTGGGTTATTTGGTGCATGAAGACCGAGCGAAATACGAAGTGTTGAAGCATATCTACATAGCTCCTGAATCTATTAAACCATACATTTTTGGCAGAGCTCTGGCAGTGGCCATCAACTCTACTGTATCAGTGATAGTTGCTTATGTAATAGGTACAGCAACGTTTGGAAACTTTTTTGGATTGGATCTAGGTGTAAATGCGTTGCATGTGAATTATCCCCTTCTAATAGGAGCGATATTGCTTGGCGTGGTAGCATTTAGTTTCCTAGGGCTTTTGCTATGCGCAATCAGTCTTCTCTCCTACAAGATACAGTATTCTTTGAGTGAGTATACAACTGGTATTATGTTCCTTCTATCAGGAGTTGTGTTCCCTGTCAGCATGCTGCCTGTCGTTGTGCAGCAGATGAGCTATATGCTGCCATCAACGTACTTCCTTAATCTAGTAAGGCTTGCCCTTTCTAATTCAAACATTTCCTTCATGAATGATCTGATATTCATGATCCTAACTACCGTAGGTTTCTCCGTAATTGCAATGCTGTTGTTCAAGCTCGCAGAGCACAGAGCAAGACATAAAGGAATGATAGATAGAAAAGCAGAGTATTAAGACCAAATACTTTTTACTGACAGCTAATGGAGTGATCATGTTATGATATCAAGAAAGCAAATTGCAGATCTTGTGAAAGGTTATGACGATATTACTATAGGTGTATTGGGCAGTCATTCCGCACTAGAAGTTATGGACGGTGCTAAAGACGAAGGTATGAGTACTGTTGTAGTATGTCAGAAGGGAAGAGATACTCCATACAAGAGGTTTAGTAGACTGGCAGACAAGATTATAGTTTTAGACAAATTTTCTGATATGCTGCACAGAGATACACAGAATAAATTAAATGAGCTAAAAACAATTCTAGTACCTCATAGAGCGTTAACTGCGTATCTGGGATATGATAGCATTGAAAATGATTTAATGATACCTATATTTGGAAGCAGATCAATGTTGCGTGCAGAGGAGAGAACGGTCAAGAGAAATCAGTATCATTTGCTAGAAAAGGCTAGAGTAAGACACCCAAAGATTTTTAAAAAATCTGAAAAGATCGACAGAGCTGTTATAGTCAAGGTTCAGGACGCTAAGAGAAAGATGGAACGTGCGTTCTTTATTGCCTCATCTTATAAGGATTACAAGCAAAAAGTTGATCAGAGAATAAAGAGTGGAAAGATAAGAAAACAGGATCTTTCAAGTGCTGTTATCGAAGAATTCGTCATTGGAACGTATTTCAACTTTAACTTCTTCTACTCTCCGCTCAAGAAAGAGGTAGAGTTTTTGGGCATTGAGAGAAGACTCCAGACCAACCTAAATGATTTTGTAACAATACCAGCAAAACAGCAACTTGATATGGACGTACAACTGCAGAATATCGAAGTAGGTCATACGCCTGCCAGCATACGGGAATCCATGCTAGAAAAGGTCTTTGAAATAGGTGACAGGTTCGTCAAAGCAACAAAGAGCGAGTATCCGCCAGGCATAATAGGGCCACTTTCATTGCAGAGCATAGTAACAGTTGACATGGATATTGTAGTGTATGATGTATCGTTAAGGGTCCCTGGCAATCCCATCATGGCTACAACAAGTCCGTATACAAAGTACTATTACGGTAAAACGTTTGGTGTGGGAAGAAGGATAGCCATGGAGATTAAAAGTGCATATATGGAAGGAAGGCTTGCAGATATAGTAACGTAGCTACTTTTCCTGAATTGCTTCCTCGAAAAGGTTCTTCCTTACCAATACTGGAATATCATAATATGCTGCTAGCGCTATGCAATCCGATGCCCTGTAATTTCTTAAAATCAATGCGTCGTCTCTACCTCTGAAGTGAAGGTTAGCACGCAATACTGAACCACTCTGGTACACCCTAACTTCAGCCAGCAGTAAGTCTTTCATCTCTGCTATCTCTTCAACTAGATTGTATATGGTCGGTATACTTCCCCTGTCTCCCTGCTGGAATCTTGCTATATGCCTCGCAACCTCCCCTGAAAATGCGCGCATGGGGAACTCCCTGCCCTCATCGGTCTTCAGCACAACCACACCTTCCATACCGTGTGGGTCTACAAATCCAACATAGCTTATCTTCGCAAGTATGTAGTCTTGGCCATTCTCTCCGCCAGAACCGTATGTCATATGTGCATTAACTGCAAAGGAGGAATTAAGTCTTTCATGATTTGGAATACATTTTGTATGGATATTATAAAATAGCCAAGTAATATAGTGAAAAATTAGATCAGCGTATGAGCATCCTCAACTTCTATCAGTCCGTGCTTACCTGCCAAATGATCAAGATACATCTGGACATGGTTTTCAGCTACCCACGAATCTTCATCACCGAACAGATAACCGTATCTTTGTGAGCTTCCTATCCTCTCTCTGCTGTTCAATACTAATTGGTAATCGAATTTTCTGACCAGTTCTTTTGTGAAACCCTTCCCCCTTGCAATTATATCGATTATGTCATGTATTCCAGCACCGTGTTGTGCAGCTTCCTTGAGTCTGAATGCCATTGTTTTCGGTATGCCTATTTCTTCTGCAAGTTCCCTATGCACGTGTTTGCCGAAAATGTCATCACCGTTAAATATCTTGAGCGTTGGATCTATTCGCATTGCCACTCTTATTACCTGCGGATCCAGAAACGGAATCCTTGACTCTATGCTGTGTGCCATTGTGATCTTGTCCTCGCGTTCAAACGATTCCTTGTA
>JAZFZF010000057.1:0-2078 GCA_036443875.1 Nitrososphaerales archaeon | reverse complement strand
ATGCATTGCCTTTATTTCAGTTTCGAGGTTGCTCATAGCTTGAAATGTGCATTCCTTCAAATCCATATCCTTTTTTAACGAGAAGAAATTGGTTGGTAACCACATAACTAACACCAAAAAATTGTGTTTGAAGAGTAGCAACATTCAGGGTTTTGCTACTCTTACAAACACCGTTATTATTCAACCACCCCTTTTGTTGCTTCGTCCTCTAATGTAGCGGGTAGATCTGGAAACTTGTCTTTCATCTTGTTCTCTGCTACACTTGCAGCTTCTTCCATAATCTTAGTTGCCTCTTCATTTGCAGAATCGAAGTTTATAGTGTAACCTCCGACCTGTCCAGCATCCATCAGTATTCCGCCTAACATCTGTGATATCTCACCCATTTCGTTTTCCACCTCTGGCATCATCGTCGATAACCCTGCTCTTACGTTCTTGACCACCGCCATTGCTGGGCTCAGTGTCACGACAACATCGCCTAATTCTGATATTGTACTTAACCTGATCTGTATCTGTTCTAGTGCTAGCCTGGCATGGCTTACCATCTTCCCCATCTTTCTTATCTGTGCCAATTCATTCGACAAGACACTCGAGTATTGTGGGTCATGTTGTTGTATAGCATTCACGATCTTCTTGAATAGCGTTAGATCCTTATCCTTCATTTTATGTGAAATCGAGTCTAACCTCGATATCTGCAACTGCAACTTTCTCTGCGCATACTCTATACGGGGTTTTAATGGACCTGCTGGTTTGATAGCATTATGAATCTTCTCACCAGCACTAGGTTCATTCGTCTTTGTCCATCTTGTTGCAAACGACATCTTTACACCGTTCGATCTAATCCAGATACAGCACTAATACGTCTATGTGCTTGCAATTTGATTAACGCTGTAAACAATGTTTACTAAATGCAATTTTTTGAGCGTTTATTCAAATGTATTTGTCTATGATGCTTACCTTGCTTTATATGATGTAACTACAAATGCATAGCAATGAACTAGCACCAGGCCTAGTGGAATTTGGCCTAAGTAGGTACGAGGCGAAGGCATATCTGACACTGTTGGACAAAGGACCACTGTCCGTAAGCGAGATTGCCTATTATGCCAACATGCCAAGAACGAAAATGTATTCTACACTTAAAAAGCTCTCCAAAAAGGGCCTGGCAATTATCACTCAGGATAAACCACTCGTATGTACTGCAGTATCTCCAGATTACGCATTTGAGGAACTACTTTCGATGCAGGAGAGTAAGATCAGTGAAATGAGGCGGATTATAGTAAAACTGCAAAAGATAAGTGAAGAGAGTAACAAAGCTCATGGTGCGGAAGAACACAGCTATCTTAAACTTGATCCAGATTCAGTTTTGGCGACTATGAATGAATTGATTCTTGATGCCAAAGAAGAAGTTGCGTGCGTTATAGACGGCTGGGGCTTGAGGATAATGTCACAATGCAGAGATGCAATACTAAGGTGTGTTACAAACCAAATAAGCATGAAGATACTTGTTAGCAAGGAATGTCTAGAGAATGACGCACTTTCATCGATACCTTATGGTGCAAGCGTGCGTGTGGGTGATGGAGGCACGAATCTGTTCGTATTAGATAAATCTATTATAGTTATGGTGAATAGTAGTAACGGCAAGGCCGCACTTTTCAGGTCAACGGACATTTTGAGCGGCGTGCATAGTCGGTTATTTGATATTGTATGGGCAAATGGGATGGATGCTAGATTCTTGATACCGTTAGGCACGGAACTTGCAAAAACCACTATAAAACTTCTTAGCGCAATTAGCCATGGTGCCTACGGCTACATAGCAGATTCTGTCATTAGTGATGGTGTAAAACATCAAGATATAATTCATATACTCGAGTCTGATGGTATAAAATTGAGTTCGATTGGACTCTCAGATATGCTTAGGATAATCAACGCCGCACTAGGCATAATTTGTTCAGCCTCGCTGAAATACAACAAGAATAGCAACATAATCACAATAGAGTCAAATGGCCATGGAAGAGATGTGATGCCTTTGGTTTTGCTGTTAACAAACTACTTGACGCATAACGACATAGGTGCTAGTACCC
>JAZFZF010000056.1:0-3453 GCA_036443875.1 Nitrososphaerales archaeon | reverse complement strand
GCATCTATATGTATCGAGTGTACTGACAAACGCCAGTATAAGGCTGCTCGAAAGTAGGGATGGTAATGTTACGACGAGTTTCGTATATTACCGTATAGCATTGGTTCTTCTCTATTGGACTAAATATGCTGTATGTTTATCAGATTCTTATTGTTAGAGATATGAACAAGTCTCACCATCAGTGTTCAACTTCCTCTGCAGATCCTAAGGGTTCAACCTACCTTTGGTCTCTATGGACCATTCCGATTCCTTGAAATAATGAACCAAGATTCTCGATACATACTTCAGTTTCTTCAGTGTTGTATATCACAGATATCCTGCATTGGTTTCAGCAATAGGTTTGCGTATATATCATATTTATAGAATGTACAGTCACTCTTAAAGAGCTCCTGCCTTTGCGGTATCTATTCAGGCATTTACTTCTTAGCTTGCTTCCTCATAGAGTGAAGGCACAAGGGGAAGAACCGCACGAATGAATTGTGATAATTTTTGTCCTCAACTAATTCTAGGTTTCTTATCACATCTGCTCAAGTTACCTTTTAGAACCGTCATTGTGGAAGCTGAAGTGAACCAGTGATTATCATCCAAGATTCCCAATGCATCATCAAAGACATTGGACTATTCCCCAATGGGATGCTGTTCTATTGACAATATGCTGATATACTAATAAATTTAGATAGGATTTATGGAGGGATATGCATGTGTGCCGGCTGGGCATAACAAAGCTGCCCACGAACTGCGGTCTATATGGAAGGATTCACTTTTCATATGGAATATGTACTCTGCAACAGCCACATTCTCTAAAGAAGGTGGATCCTACTTCCCAAACCATTCAAATCATTACCTACTAGCATCTTTCTCTGATGAAGAATTTGTCAAAAAAGATCTTTCTGCACATGTTTCAGAATATATGTCGTTCATTTTTTCTACAACAAAGTTGTTGTTCGAGAAGCCTAGTATGGCCAAATTGAATTACTTATCAGTATATTTTATCAAGCAGTCATACAATAGCGAAAATATTGGTGAGATTCAAGATGTATTTTTACGAAGGAGAGACAGATTAAGGACTGCTGTGTTAGCAGAGATGAATGTTGTACCAGATTCGTCTCTTAAATTTACATTTCCTTCTTCCAATGACATTATACTTCTAGAGTTGGAAAGCGAGAAGAGTCATAAAAGTGATCAGAAGTACTGTGAAAGAACACGAAATGAAGTGATAAGGAAAGGGATAAACATAAACACTCTAGTAAGTTTCTCTATCATCTCTGAACTCAAGTAATAAAAGATAATAACAATATCCGCATAAATAGTATTATTGAAGCTCGCTAATAATCCCCGGTGGATAACGATTCTTGCTGCGGCTATTCTTGTAGTTGGAGGCTTGGCGATAATCTTATCTTCCAACCAGAATCTTTCTAAAGGTCCATTATTCAGTCCTATACCTTCCCCGGGATATGAAAGGACCCTATCATACACAGAAGTTGGATATCTTGGAACGTTAATGTTAGCCATAGGAGTGATGCTGGGGATTGCAAGCATAGGAATAAGGAAATGGCCTCGATACCAGCCTAGAACAGAATATATCGAAGGTCTAAAGGCGATTGGCATATCTATCGCAACTACGAACTATGAGAAGGACAGAAGCATACTACATGAAGTGATGCGGAGCACAGAACTTACAGTAAATACGAAAAACGAATTCACCATATCCGAGCCTGAGTACAAGATGGGTTGGTGTTTCTTCGTTTTACACGTAACTCCAAACCTTATGGATAAAATAATCGGTCATATAGACACAGGTCATACGATGCCAAACGTAAAGTACGAAGATAGGTTCATCAGGAGGCTTTCGGAGAAGCTAGAAGAAAAACGATGCAGTGTATATCTTGATCTGGAATCGCGAAAGGGCTCGTCGAAGTACGGTCTTTTTTAAATATGCAAACGTTAAATACCACCACGAATTTTGTGAATTGTATGAGCAAACCAGTTGATCTTGGAAGTCTGAAGGAAGGTTCATACATACTGATCGATGGCGAGCCCTGCAGGATCGTATCCTATGATAAAAGCAAGCCTGGAATGCAGTGTCGAACTGCCCAGAGAGCACGGTTCTGCAAAGGCTAGGGTCGTAGGCATAGGTGTGTTTGATGGTGTAAGAAGGAGCCTAGTTTCTCCTGTGGATTCTAATGTAGAGACTCCTCTAATAGACAAGAGGAATGGACAGATTATAGCGTTGACAGGTGACAATTTACAAATCATGGATCTTGAAAGCTTTGAAGTCTTTGACACCAATGCGGTTGACGAGGATGCAAAACAAAAGATACAGCAAGGCGTCGATGTGGAATACTGGAAGGTTCTTGACAGAACCAAGGTGGTAAGGGTAAAGGGCTAAAATGTCATTAATAAACATCTCCGATTTATAGGGATGCCCAATAAAGACCTCTAGGTATTACTTTGTGAATTTATGAATTACTGTTGGAAAAACCTTGGCTAGCCCACGAGCCTTGTGAAACTGCCCAGGAACTGAAGACAACGTATGATTCAGCGAACTCGGCACTGAAAAGGCTGAGAAAGAATTGGGTCAAAATTATGTTTTAGAATGTCAACACTATTCATTGATCTGCGATGCTAACATTGTTGTGTGTCAAAACTGTGGTATTGAACATAATAATTTTCAACCGATGCCACACTTGCATGTGGAATTTTCTGAACCTAGAATGCATTCAATTCCAAGCAAACATGACGAACAATCCTTAAGGAAATTGCGCCAGCTAGGCGTATTCAGTTTCGAATCGACCATCAAGACACTATTGAACAAACGAAATACGCTTGAAGAGCGCATTAAATCAATTGTTGTTGAATTCAGCATAGATAGAGGCTGGAGAGATGAGAAAACTGAATCTGTAGCGGTTTTGGCGCTGAGAGATATGAAAGATAAGGCTGATTGCTACGGTAGGTATGACAAACCAATCCTGATACATGATGCGGTGTTGCATGCAATAGCCCAACAGCCTCATAGTCTTAGTGAAATAACCAGATTCATACAGATTTGGAGTATGATCATGGTTCTGTTAAAGCAGAAACGTCACAAGAAGACTATGAAGCGAAATAAAAATTAGATACATTCGCATCAAGAAATCAACTCTTGAAGACTTGTGGGGCTTTAAAAAGCCTCGGGCGGGCTTCGATCCCGCGACTTAGCGCTTACGAGGCGCTCGCTCTTGGCAGTTTCATAACCTCTACCGAGCTGAGCCACCGAGGCATAACCAAAGTTCTTTAGACTATAATAATAAACGTTAGCGATTTCAAAGTCTCATTGTATCTTCCCTTGCTATGGCAACCAAGGGATTTTGACGCACCTTGGGGAACTTTCAATACTAGACAGTTTCAGAGCTATCACCCTGTCTATAAGCTAATCAACAAAATTCTAACATGGATGTTTTGCAGATGTATTCA
>JAZFZF010000055.1:0-6368 GCA_036443875.1 Nitrososphaerales archaeon | reverse complement strand
TGGTCAATATAACATCGAAAAACCCAAGACAAGAGAAGGACCCTTCGATTTATGAACCCAATGACTTCACTACAAAGACGCTTCTTGAAACTAGAAATATCTTAGATCATCCTAAAGACAAAGCGTTGGTAATTACTCGAAGTTAAATTGAAGAAAAGATCTACAGAACTTTTGGTACATACGCAGTACGAAGACCGATCTGACACCGATTCAACAATTAATTTCCTACATGTATTTATGACTTGCTTAACCGATCATTCCTTAAATTATAAAGATCTTTTCAGATAAAGAATGGCGTGTAAAAGTTTGCAAAGTCAGTATATAATTTATTTTCTCACGAACACATAAGTACAATAACCCTAGAATTCTACATGATGAAACGAAGGAAGAGCGGAAGAAGTACCAAAAAATGCGGAGACATAATAAAAGACAGATACATCCAATACCTGTTCGAGTAGGAGGATTTTCAATTACACGAACAAGGAAAGGGTTGAGGATCTCACTCTCTCTTACAAGGGAAATAATACAATCTACAAGTAAAAAACGAAAAGGTGGTTACAGTGGTAAAGTCCTAATAACAGCATAAACTTATTTTTTTATCTGTTAGTTATACTAGATTCTTCTATATGATATTGACGTTATAATCAATAATCTATCTTGTGAAGGCAAGTCCGTCCGAATTTGGATATGCTAATAACCAAATTCTTTTTTACCTGGCTGGATAAATTGTACCATTGTTCTCACTGATAATAGCTGAAGCTGCCTTTGAGACTGTGCCAAAGGCAATAACAAAACATGCCTCAGTTGCTAAACATGCCCATATAAAAAGTAAATCTGCTCACGATATTTTGTTGGACAGAAGTTATCATCATGCAGCAATGCTGAAACTCAATGATGCCGGCAAAAGAGGAAGACCAGATCTTCTTCATTTCACATTGCTCGCAGCTACATCTACACCACTCTACCAGAAGGGATTGATGGAAATTTATGTGCATACTATCGTAGATAAGGTCATATTCTTACATGGTAATATTAAGCTGCCCAAGTCATACTTCAGATTTGAAGGAGTGATGGAAACACTTTTCAAAGATAGAAGGATAAAGTCCGATCTAGAATTGTTGATGGAGGTTAGAGATATGCAATTTATCGACCTAATTAATATCATAAAACCAAAAAATATCATAGGGCTTTCAAGAAGTGGCGTTAAATCAAGTGTTGAGCAAGTTGCTAGGTGGATTGACGAGAAAACCGTACTAGTCATAGGAGGATTTCCTCACGGTCATTTTTCGCCGAAGCTTGCAAGCAAACTAGATGGTCTGTTTTCAGTAAGCGAGTATAGTCTTGAGGCACATGTTGTTACAGCAAGAGTATTGTATGAATACGAAAAGAAACTGTTTGAAGGTTCTTAACTTTCAAAAACAAGATACAATTATAACGTTAATGACTAGATCAACGGTGTATGGATAAATCCCACCAATTATTTGAAAGAGCAAAAAGCATCATACCCGGAGGCGTAAACAGTCCTGTTAGGTTTTATGAGCCATATCCATTCTTTGCCACAAGAGCAAAGGGAAGTAAAGTATCCGATTCTGATGGAGATGGGTACATTGATTACTGTATGGGGTACGGTGCATTGCTTCTTGGGCATAATTATAAATCTGTAACAAGTGCAGTAAAATCGCAGCTGAGTAGAGGAAGTTTGTTCTGTATCCCTACCGAGAAAGAAGTGAAGCTTGCTGAATTGATAACAAAGTGCATTCCCTGTGCAGAAATGGTTCGCTTGGTAAATACTGGAACTGAGGCTACGATGCATGCAATAAGACTTGCTCGGGCATTTACAAAACGGCAGAAGATCATAAAGTTTGAAGGGTGTTACCATGGAGCACATGACTACGTTTTGGTCAAGGCCGGCTCTGGAGCTGCAAATCAAGGGATACCATTATCGGAAGGGATGCTCGAAGGTATTGCTGAAAATACGATTGTTATTCCTTACAACGACCCCACAAGACTGGATAGAGCGATTGAAAATAATGATGTAGCTGCTGTTATAATCGAGCCTGTAATTGCAAACATGGGTCTGATACTTCCAGAAAAAAATTTTTTATATGAAGTTAGAAAAATTACACACTTGAGCGATATCCCTCTGATCTTTGATGAGATCGTGACTGGGTTCAGACTTGCACTTGGAGGAGCACAGGAATACTATGATGTAAAGCCAGATCTAGCTACATTTGCAAAGGCAATATCAAACGGTTTTCCATTGGCTGCCATTGCTGGTAGAAAGGAGATAATGGAGTTTCTAACGCCTACTGGAAGGGTGTATCAAGCAAGCACGTTTGCAGGTAATCCAATTTCCGTATCTGCTGCAATTGCAACAATCAAAACATTAATGAAAAACAGGATGGTCTATGCTAAAATAGAAAGTAGATGTAGAGAGATAGTGAAGGGAATAAAAGATAGCTTGAACAGCTTGAAATTCGAGGCTAACATTAATTCACTAGGCTCTATGTTCCAGATATTTTTCAACAACGATATAGTAAGAGATTATAGAAGTGCCAAGAAATCTGATACCAAGTTATATACAAGGTTCTTCAGCGAATTATTGAAGGAAGGTGTATTTTTGCCTCCCTCCCAGTTTGAGACTTGCTTTGTTTCATATTCTCACAGCAAGATGGATGCCAGAAATACAGTGGAAAGTTTTGATAATGCGTTACGAAAGGTGAGATCGTGAAATTTAAGGTTGGAACGAGAGGCAGCAAATTATCTATTGTCCAAACACAACTAATTTTAGATACTCTGACGAAGATGCAAAGTAACTTAGAGTTTGAAACAATTACAATAAAGACAAAAGGCGATACTGACGCCAGACCATTGTACACCATCGATAGAAGGGGTATCTTCGAAAAAGAGGTAGATGCTGCTGTAAAAGAGGGTAGGGTCGACTTTGCGGTTCACAGTTTGAAGGATGTTCCATCCTTGTTACCAGAAGGTCTGGTGATTACAAGTATTCCTAAACGTGAAACCCCATATGATGTATTTGTAAATGATAAACGGTTAAGGCTAAAGGATATTGAAAGTGGCTCTACTATAGGAACCAGTAGTTTAAGACGTGTAGTGCAGATAAAAAGGATTAGGCCAGATGTTGCTGTAAAGCCCATAAGGGGCAATGTAGAAACAAGGGTAAACAAGATGATGAATAAAGAATTCGATGCAATTGTTTTGGCTGAAGCAGGATTGAAGAGGTTGGGGCTAGAAGATTTTATCGTTGAACGATTGCCCGTTGAAGATTTCGTGCCATCACCAGGACAGGGTGCCACGGCGCTTGTTTCAAGGGATGACAATACTGAATTAAACAGGATATTAAAGAAAATAGATGACGACAAGTCTAGGGCTGAAGTTACAGCAGAAAGGGCGTTACTACTTCACATAAATGCTGGCTGTAGATTTCCCCTTGGGGCACTTGGAAGTGCAAATGGAAGCAACCTTGAACTCTACGCAAGTGTTTACTCTATTGATGGTGGTGAGAGGATAGATGTAAGGAAGAGTGGTATGATGGATAGTGCTGAAAGCCTTGGTACAAGCGTTGGTAATGAACTGGAGGAAAAGGGGGCAATGAAACTTGCTACGCTGTGGAGAGACGCTGTGAATGAATGGGGCTCCAAAAAATGAAGGGTAAGGTCTACATAGTCGGTGCGGGTCCTGGCGATCCAGGTTTGCTTACACTAAAAGCTATAGATGTTATCAAGAATGCCGATATAGTGTTATACGACAGACTTGTTAGCGATCAGATACTGAAAATGATACCAGACGATGTAGAAAAGGAATATGCTGGCAGAAATGTCGGTGATGATTACACACATCAGAATGAAACCAATCAACTGATGTTAAAACATGCCAAGATTGGAAAGAGTGTTGTACGATTGAAAGCTGGAGATCCATTTGTGTTTGGGCGGGGCGGTGAAGAAGCTGAGTTTTTGATGGAGAATGGAATAGATTTTGAAATAGTCCCAGGAATTTCATCTGCGGTTGCATCGCCAGCATACGCAGGCATACCATTAACACATAGATTGTTATCATCTTCAATTGCTATAGTGACGGGACACGAGGATGCACATAAGGAGGAGCTTGCAGTTAGGTGGAAGGAATTGGTCAATGCTGTTGACACTATAGTAGTTCTCATGGGAATGGGAAGGCTTCAGCAGATCGTGGATGAACTTATTTCCGGAGGCGCAAGCAAGGATAGAGCTGTTGCTATAATTGAAAGTGGTACAACTGCAATGCAAAGGGTTGTACTGGGTAATTTGGGTAACATCATTGGCAAAGTGAGAAATAGCAATATGAAACCTCCAGCTATAATCGTGATAGGCGAGGTAGCTGGTCTTGCAGAAAAACTTGGTTGGTTGGGTGCAAAGAATGCTTGATGGTAAGGTAATTGCAATAACAAGAGACGAAGAAAGGGCAAGACACTTTGTTAAAATGGTAGAGTCCAATAAGGGGAAGGCGATTGCGCTGCCGACAATATCACTAATTCCAAAAGATTCGGGAGTCATGCTCAAGTTTCTGCAGCTGCTGAAAGCCAAAAAGTATGATTATACTCTGTTCATGAGTGCTACGGCTGTAAATATGATATTTGATTTTCTTGGTAAAATACAAAAGGATAACGATGTAGTATCAATGCTAAATCATACGAAAGTCATTGCTGTCGGACCTCATACAAAGGAAGCGTTGGAGAATCACCATGTTACTGTATGGATGATGCCAAAGAAATACTCTTCTTATGGTGTTTTAGAGCTGTTCTCAAAAGAGAATAGCAGTGACAAGAAAATTATAATACCAAGGAGTAGTGCGGCAACAAATTACCTTGTAAAATCGCTCTCAGACATTGGTATGATAGTGGATGAACTCCACATTTACGATGTAAAGCCGGCAGAACATGGAAAATGGTCTGGATTTATGAAGACACTGATCAGAGGGGAGATCGACTGTATGGTCTTTACAAGTGCTTCCTCCGTAAACTCCTTCTTCGAAGTAGCAAGAGGTTATGAAAAACAGCAACATGTAAGAGAGGTGTTGAAGCTGGTCAAGGTAATTGCTATAGGTCCATTTACGAATGATGCCTTGCTTGACCAGAAGGTGGAGGCGGTAGTTGCAGACGAACATTCAATAAATGGTACATTCAAAGTTGCAGTAAGGTTGTTAGGCAGGGAATAGTGAGAAGGCAATTTGCTTCAGGTTATCACGAAGAATTTTGATTATCATATATAAATTTAGGTTTTCACAGATGATAATCTACAATTTTTGTAAGGTTTATAAGGTATAACAGAGTTATACTCTACATGACTAAACAAGAGGTTACGAGAGATTATTCCAAGTATGGTTTTAGTGACCCTGTAGAGTCTTATGTATACCTCAGTAAAAAGGGGCTTACTAGGGAAACGGTAGAAAACATAAGTGACCTCAAGAAGGAGCCGCAATGGATGAGAGAGTTTAGGCTTAAGGCATATGAAGAATTTCTGAAACAGAAGATGCCTGCTTGGGGGGGCGATCTGAGCACTATAGACTTTGATAACGTGTATTATTACGCTAAAGCATCTGATAAGAGCGAAAAGAGCTGGGACGAAGTTCCAGCCCAGATCCGAAATACGTTCGAGAAACTGGGTATCCCCGAAGCAGAGCGCAAGAGATTGCTATCAGGGGTAGGTGCGCAGTACGACTCGGAGACCGTTTACCATAGCCTAAGAGAAGATTTGCAGCAGCAGGGTGTAATATTCTGTGATACAGATACAGCATTAAAAGAGCATGAAGATATACTGAAGAAGCATTTTGGTAAGATAATACCTTCTAATGATAACAAGTTTGCGTCATTGAACAGTGCGGTTTGGAGTGGTGGTTCCTTTGTCATGATACCAGAAGGTGTTACGGTTGAACTTCCACTACAAGCGTATTTTAGAATAAATGCTGAGAATGTAGGTCAGTTCGAAAGAACTCTTATCATTGCAGAGCCAAATAGTAAGGTGCATTACATAGAGGGATGTACGGCACCAGTTTACACAACAGAATCACTACACTGTGCAGTTGTCGAAGTTATCGCAAAGAACGGAGCGCAGGTTCGATACACAACACTACAGAATTGGAGTAACGACATTTACAATCTGGTTACAAAGCGTGCATATGCATATGAAAATGCTTTGGTAGAATGGGTAGATGCTAATATAGGAAGCAAACTAACAATGAAATATCCATCAGTATATCTGCTAGGAAGAAATGCAAGGGCTGAATTGCTATCAGTTGCATTTGCTGGCAAGGGACAGCACCAAGACGCGGGAGCAAAGGCAGTACACTTGGCACCAAACACTACATCACGAATA
>JAZFZF010000054.1:0-2080 GCA_036443875.1 Nitrososphaerales archaeon | reverse complement strand
GCTACAAGCGTTTCCGAATGCTCGAAGAATGTGCCTCTTGGAGATTTTGACCAGAGTAAGAATGGCTATGTAGTGGAAGATTACAAAATTATAATGGATGTCTATAAGGTGGAGGAAATTCTAGCTAAGAATTATTCCAACTTGGAAGGTTACACATTGATCTTTCTCAATCCTAGCAAGGACCAGATACCATACTATCACACCTATGGAGTAAGAAGTGATGACCCTGTTACAGATACAGAATTTATGCAGGAAGGAATGATGGGTTTTGGTGGGTCAGGAAGATTCTACTTTATAGATCTGTCAGCAGGACCGTGGATTTATCCATATATACCGTTCTCAGGTCTCACGCAGGTCCATCAAAATAGATTTACGGTGCCTGCTGAAGATTATCAGGATCTTATAGCAGAATATATTAATGATGCCATAAGACTTCTCTTCACACCGAGTTACTTGTACGAGCCCTTGTATAATGTAAGATATTCGCTAGAT
Organism: Nitrososphaerales archaeon; assembly: GCA_036443875.1. Classification (GTDB taxonomy): domain Archaea; phylum Thermoproteota; class Nitrososphaeria; order Nitrososphaerales; family UBA213; genus JAZFZF01. The sequence goes on along the minus strand of JAZFZF010000054.1, from coordinate 1,588 downwards.
ATACTTATAATAGACCAAACAGGTGGGCGAGGTTTCGCAGATATTGCCGAGCAATATGTGAGCATGTCCAAAATAGAGAACGCAATGGTAAATATTCTTCCGTATACTGAATGGGAAATAACTGTCGATGCAAAAGGTTTTGATTTTATGCCCAGAGACCTTCAGAGAGCTATGATTAGGTCAATGGAGTTTGTGGAGGATGCGGATGTTATTATTGTTAGAAGTAAAGACCTGATAGTAGAACTTGATAAATTCATCAAGAGTCAGCTCACCTCTAAAGAATTCAAAGAGAAGGAAGAGGAAGGAAAAACAACTTCTTACTTGCCCGTGACCATATTCATATCTGATCCTAAAACATACGTGGATAACTATGGAACTATAGGTAGGGCAGTTCCAGATCCATCAGACGAAAGGTATCCATGCTGTGTAATAGTTACGATTGATAAGAAAACATTGGAAGAAGATGGTGTAGGTCTCACAGATATAGTAATCCATGAGGTTGGTCATTTACTTGGTTTAATGCATCCTCATGATGGAATTGACGAGAATGGAGAATTCATCAGAGATTGGTTCTTTGATTGGTCCCACACACCGATGACCTACTCTACTCCTTCTAGTATGGGCTGTGGGCTAAGCATAATTTCTCCATGCGGTATGGTAAATACAGAATATGGCAAGTTTGACTTTGATACACTTCACACCGGTCTAGTTCTCGATCTTTTAAGGGCATCACAAAGTAACGTTTACGAAGCGATGTCAAAGGCTGAAGCTCTAGGGTATAGTCAGAGCAACCTTCCTCCAGTTGTCACTAGTTTGTTAGAAAAGATAGATCGATACTATCTGGATACTACGGAACAGTTCATTGCTATGAACTACTTCGATCCAGAGAGCGATGAGCCTACAGACGCATTTGGTCTTGCCTTTGGAGCATCCGTTTCCTCAAGCGAATTACTCGATATCGTTGACCAGCTTCCTCCACCTGTGGTAGAAGTTGTTGAAGAACCTGTGGTAGAAGAAGTTGTTGAAGAACCTGTGGTAGAAGAAGTTGTGCCAGAGAAGGAAGTTGTAATAGAGGAACCTGCACTGACATCGGATATCTCAGTTGCAATGAAGCATAAGAAGAAAGTAACACTGGTTTCTGTTAAGAACAACGGAGATGAGGAAATATTTGGTGTTCAGATGAAGATAGAGGACGGCAAGATCAGGTATGTAAAAGCCAGAGGATGGGACAGGGATAGGATAGATCAAAGTACTGTACTTGTGCTGACGAGTGACAGACCCATCATGCCTGGCAAGTCATTGATATGTTTGTTGATAGTTGATAACCGAACCTCATCATTTGAGTGGACAGTATTGGATAATGCTGATAATATAATGACAACAGGAGATGTAACACCAAGATCATAAACAAACTCAAACATATCTAGCTACGTTCATCTCATATTCAGCTATAAGCGTTAGTCCCCTACGTTCGTATTAACAGTAGCATATACGATGGTACCGTTCAAAATCTTTTCCCTATCTATACCCCGTTTCAATTGCAAGGGGGGAAACCCTATTTAAAGTGGGTATGCAAAAATCCTTTTTA
>JAZFZF010000053.1:0-3846 GCA_036443875.1 Nitrososphaerales archaeon | reverse complement strand
GAAGTACTTGCTATCGTTGTTATGAAATATATTATATTATGTGGTAATACATTATATTATTAAATATATAGTAACAAAAATACCAATTATAGGATCGCGTTTCCTACGGATGCCCATAATTGAGTATACATGCGTAATCGAATACTTGTATATATACAAAGAGGAGGTAATTGTTCTATCTATTCCCCTTTCATCTGAGCTCTGGTCTTGAACACTGGCTTTATGCCAAGATTAGTATAGTTACCTGTAGAGCATGTAAAACATAGTTCTTCTTTTGGTAGGCCTACTGCAGCAGCAAGGTTGTCCGTATCGTTGTACCCAACGAAATCAGAGTTTATCGATTTAGCAACAAGTTCCCCGAGATCGTCCTCCTTGTTGCCGTTTGTAACTCTATAAGCTAACAATTCTTCCTGTGATGGAAAATCTATGCCTGCATAGCATGGAGATGTTATTGGAGGGTATGATATCACTATGGATATCCTCTTAGCTCCAACATGCCTTAACGCTTTAACTATAGCAGCTGAACTGATGCCTCTTACAACACTATCATCTACTACAACAACATGTTTGTTTTCAATCACTTCTCTTATAGGCATGATCCATCTTGTTATCTCCACCCTATCACTGTGATATGGCTCTATGAAACTCCTGAATGGTCCTTTTTTACTATATCTGTCCTTCAATAATCCTTCTTCAAAAGGCAGGCCCAATTCTTCTGCATAGCCAAGAGCAGCCGGCCTAGCAGAGTCTGGAACAGGAATAACTATATCAGCTTCTGAGAATGGAAACTTCTTTGCAAGGTACTTGCCTATTCTCTTCCTTGCAAGGTATATGTTAACACCCTCCATTATGCTTGTTGGGTGCGCAAAGTAAGTGTATTCAAAAGCACAATGCGCATGTGGTTTCTCTGAGGCAAAAATTTCATATTCAAGGCCCCTATCACTCATTTTGATGAGCTCACCAGGTTCCACGTCCCTTATTAGTTCAGCACCTATAGCGGATAATGCACATGACTCTGATGCAACTATGAACGAGTTTGTGCTTTTGTGATATCCCAAGACCATAGGTCTGAAGCCCTTGGGATCCCTTGCTGCAAAGACATATCCATGATCTGTTACAAATGTGAAACAGAAAGATCCTATCATCTCACCCTTCAAAACACCCAATGCTTCGCCCATGTTACGCTTGTCATTTAATACACTCACAATCCTTTTTGCAGCCAAAAGCGTATCATTCATAGTTTGGGGAGTAAATGTGCAACCTCCTACCATATTCGAAAGTTCATCAATATTTGCGATCGTACCGTTATGGGCAATACACAAATCCTTGACCTTCAACGGCTGAGCATTTTCTAAATTACTCTTGCCTACAGTAGAATATCGGACATGACCTATAGCAGCATGCGAAGCATACTTTTCTTCCAGAACATTGAACTTACTGGCGGCCTCAGAGACAAGACCTACCTCTTTGTAAGGTACTTTTTTGGGAATTGCAATGCCCCATGCCTCTTGACCCCTATGTTGTAACGCCCTCAAAGAATCTATCACCATGGGAAAAACATTCTTGCCATCCAGCGAGAAGATTGCAACTACGCCACAATTCTCTCTAACCATATTCGATTATACCCTCTAGCGTGTTTGTCCATACATCTACTATCTTATCAATGCTCACATTCACAACATTCGTGCTTCCTTGCATGAATCGTATTGAATTACCCATCACCTTCCCCAGCACATTATGATGGATATTGTTACCCTCTAACAAATCTGTGATTCTGGAAAGTTTACTCTTTTCAACTGATACAACATACCTAGAATGAGATTCATAGAAAAGTAGATCATCGATCCTAGAGCATTCGTTCGGCACACTGGCTAAATCCACTTCTACACCAATATTACCTGCTATGCACATTTCAGATATTGCTACTGCCAGTCCTCCCTTGGAGCAGTCATGTACTGAACGTACAAGATCATTCCTGATCAAGTTCAGCATAGCATGCATTACCTTACCATCATAGTATGGATCGACCTTTGGTACTTTCCCACCAACAATACCGTGAACATACTCATGATACTCAGAACCCCCCATTTCATCCTTGGTCAGGCCGATTAGAATCATCAGTTCATTTTCCTTGATCAAAGTGGTTCTGATCTGTGATATATTATCTATTAACCCAACTACTCCAATCACCGGTGAGGGTTTAATAGGGCCGTTATCACTTTCGTTGTAGAAGCTTACCTTGCCTCCTACACATGGAATATTCATTGCCTTGCTGTAATCTGAAATACCTTTTATGGATTCTATAAATGTCCAAAATATTTCTGGATCCTCGGGACTACCATACTGCAGGTGATCTACCATACCAATAGGTTCTGCGCCTACAGCAACTACGTTTCTACAGGCTTCAGCAAAACACCCTATGGAACCAAAGTAAGGATCTATATAGCATTGCTTGGAGTTACCATCAAGTTTGAAGGCAAGGAACTTCCCGTTGTCTAGTCTCATTACAGAAGCGTCAGAGTAACCTGGTTTGACTACAGTTCTAATGCCCACCTCATAATCATACTGCTGATAGATCCACTGCTTACTCGCTATCGTAGGATTAGATAACACATTCAATAGTATGGAACTAAGGTCAGTAGGTATAGCAGGTTTTTTTACTCTTTGAAGCTGTTCTAAATACTCTGGTTTCCTAGCATTTCTGTTTGCTAATGGGGCATTTGCGACCAAGGATGCAGGCATATCGACTATTACATCTCTATCATATCTTACAAGCAAATTTTTATGATCCTTCACCAAGCCTATTATTGAATAACTGATCTCATACTTGTCAAATATTGAAAATAAATGTCTCAAGTTGGATTCGTCAACAACATAAAGCATCCTTTCCTGTGACTCTGAAATCATCACTTCTGTCGGTGTCATGCCTTTTTCCCTGACATGCACCTTCGAGATATCAACCTCCATTCCCTTGCCAATCATATCAGCTGTTTCAGAGAGACAACATGATAGTCCTCCACCACCAAGGTCTTTTACGACTTTTATGCACTTAGCATCTACTGCTTCTATTGTTGCTTCAATAAGCAATTTTTCTAAAAAAGGGTCTGGTATCTGAACTGCAGAACGGTTCTCCTCTTCGAGTGCTTTTGAGGCAAATGATGCACCATGAATTCCATCCTTGCCAGTAGGGCCACCTGCGAGAATAACATAATCACCGTTGTCAGCTCGCGTAGTCACTATATCTTCCTTCCTTCCTATACCAATGCTTGCAACATCAACTAAGCAATAATGCTCGAAAGAATCATCGAATTCAACCTCTCCAGCAGTAGTTGGTATACCCAAACAGTTGCCATAAGCTGCAATACCTCTCACTACATTCTTCAAGAGCCATCTGGCATGATTACTCCTTTTAACGTCGCCGAAACGCAAGGCGTCGAAAACTGCTATAGGCCTAGTACCCATGCTGAGAATGTCTCTTATAACACCGCCTACACCAGTTGCAGCACCCCCATACGGTTCTACTACAGATGGATGATTATGACTTTCAATGTGCACCGTTACAACGTAACCGTCGTCAACATCCAGAACACCAGCGTCATAGCCCGGCCCCATAATAACACGTTTGCCTTGGGTAGGCAACAACTTCAGATAGGGTTTTGATGATTTGTAAGAGCAATGTTCTGACCATTCGGCCTCTACTATGCCGAGCTCAACATCGTTTAGGTCTCTCTTTAGTTCATTCTTTAGATGAGTGAGTTCTTCTTGATTTAGACTCATTTCTGCTCATCCATGTAGTCAAGCAATGACTTGAAGATCAGAACTCCATCATCACCTCCGTAAGGATTC
>JAZFZF010000052.1:0-4377 GCA_036443875.1 Nitrososphaerales archaeon | reverse complement strand
ACGCCAGTGGATGTGACGCCTTTTCGACGGCGGGCTTCTCCAAACTATGCAAAACCCATACATGTTATCCAGATTTTCTATAAGCATCGAAAACTTTATCTGCGACCCGCCCAGCCCCCCTGCTATGAGCGTCATAACGACGAAGGAAGCTTCCAGCTTACTTTCCAAATTGAAGGGAAAGAAGAGACTCGTAGCCAAATTGCTCGGAGAGGGTGGATATAACGATGAACAGATTGCAGCGCAAGGGGGGTGCAAGGTCCAGTATGTCTGGAAAATCAGAAGCGAACTCAAGAAAACTGGGTTTTTTGATGCCAAGACCCGCCTGGAAGACCAAATAGGTGTATGCACAGTAGGATCAGGGACTTTAGTTACGGATCAAGAAATAATCAGTCCAGAAAAGGTAGTCCCAACAGGACCCATTTCGGATACAAAGGCAGAATTACGCCCAAAGCAGAGAAAGATAATATATACCCAATTCCTGGCAGGAAAGAAGCCTCCCCAAGTGATAGCTGCTTATGGGTTTCCTACCGACCTCGTGGAGCTCGAGTATAAAAAGTTCTTAAAGTATTCTCTATGCGATATAAATAGCCTACAGAAAGAGTTCATGGAACAGTTCCAGAACGATATCGATGGTGCCGGCGCTGAAGCAGAACAACTCGCAAAGAAGTATCAGGAGGAAGGCTATTTGTCTACCCTGCAGTTCTTGAGGCTATTACGGACTGACTTGTAATGGGTTTTACCAGAGTGGAATAGATTCTGTCGCTAATGTTGGAAAGCGTCCCCCCGAGGGCTGGACCAGGATACCATGTAGTATTTGTGGAGAGCCAGTATACGGTGTCGTAGTGGATCCCAGGTATGAAATGGGAAAAGATGTCTTGCGTTACTTTAAGGAGGAAAAAGAATGGGTACATGACAAATGTTATGAAGAGTCACGGGATGAGAAACGAAAGGAAGAAGAGGGATGAAAAACGGTCTACCTTCTCCTTCTGATAACTTCCGCTTGATAACTTCAGCGATTGAGCTCTTATTATTATATTAAAACCAAAGTAAACAGAGGATAGTTAAATTTATTCAATCTGATGTAGATACTAATCATTATGAATTTGAATCAAAAGGTGCAGAGAAACGATCATCCCCTCATCATTCCTGTTCTATAATCTAGATGATGGCACAGTTTACTTCTGTGTATTAAAAGGGCTTGCTTACTTCCCTTGTAAAGATGTATGTTGCAATAGCCGTCATACCTACAACGAAGCCAATCAACACTGAAATATCTGTGAGCAGATGAATGGTCGATATCGAGTTCCCGATGATAAGCACTCTTACAAGCTCAATCGTGTAGGTTAGAGGATTTAACTTTACTACTATCGCCAACCAATCAGGCATCAACTCCAATGGGAACAATGCAGAGCTGAGCATAAAAAATGGCATGCCAAGAAAGTTCATCATCGCCCAGAACGACTCTTGCGATTTGGCAAGCACAGCCGCGATCAATGATATAGCTGACAAACCCATAGAGAAAGCAATTATTACAAGCATAGCTGACAGTAAGCCTAGAGGACTCTCCAATCGAACCCCCATTGTAAGTGCTATGGCAATTATTATCGATGCCTGGATGGCTGATATTATTGAAATCCCGAACATCTTTCCCAAAGCTATCGAGGCTCTCTGAATCGGGGCGGTCAATAACTTGCTCATATATCCAAATCTCCTGTCCCACAGCGTTGTAGCACCCCCAAATATGCTGCTGAATATAGCAGTCAGCATGATGATACCGGGTGTTAGGTACTCGATGTAAGAACCTAGATAACCAGTGGTGTTGAGTAACGTCTGTGTGCCGGCAAAAGTGCTTCCTATTAATATCAGCCAAACAGCCGGCTGCACAATTCTTATTATAATTCCAATCCTCGATCTACTGTACCTCTTCAACTCGCGCCAAAAGACCCAGTATGCATCCGATATCATTACTATCATATCATCAGGCCCTGGTCTTCCTCATCCGCTCGATCATCTGCATTCCGGTCCATGCTGTTCCATCCTCGTCACGCAATCCTTTGCCAGTGTATGCCAAAAATACATCCTCCAGCGAAGGCTCCTTGAGTGAAACAGATGATATCTTGATGCTACGTGCATCCGAGAGCTCGAATATCTTTGGGATCAGAGTCTCACCCTTCTTCGTCGAAACCATCAGATTTTGGCCTGTCTGTCTGACATCGCTTACATCCTCTAAGCTCTTGACTTTTTCAACAAATCTATCAAGATCCTGCTTTTGATCATCGTGATGATCAAGTCTCAAAACTATCACTTCACTCCCGATCTTCTGTTTCAGCTCACTTGGATTCCCTGACACCATTATTTTGGCATGATCCATAATGGCTATTCTATTGCAGAGCTCGTCAGCTTCTTCCATGTAATGCGTCGTAAGAAATATCGTCATCTTATATTCATTGTTTATTTTATGGATATAGTCCCAGATCCTGTGGCGTGTATGAATGTCCAACCCCAGAGTTGGCTCATCAAGAAACAGCACTTTAGGTTTGTTAATTAGACCACCTGCAATATCCAATCGCTTCCTCATACCTCCAGAGTAGGTGCCTACAATATCATTCGCTTGTTCCCTCAGCTCAACCAACCCCAAAACCTCTTCAATACTATCTTTTAGCAGATTTTTTGGGATATGGTTTAATCTACCCTGAAGTATCAAATTTTCCCTTCCAGTTAGATATTCGTCAACTGCAATGTCCTGTGATACGTAACCTATGTTAGATCTAACCTTACTTGCCTCTTTACCGACATCATATCCTGATACGAAAGCCTTTCCGAAGGTTGGCTTCAACAGCGTCGTTAGGATCATTATCGCTGTTGTTTTACCTGCTCCGTTTGGACCAAGAAATCCGAATATTTCACCCTCTTCAACGCTAAATGAGATGCTATCTATAGCAGTTGTTCCATTTGCATATACCTTTGAAAGTCGTTCTGTTAAAACAGCTACCATCTATTGTTCTGCAACTATTCCATTTTCTGCCTATAAATTGTTAAGCTTTAATGTTATCATAATATCAATACTCATCATTTGTCATCACTTTAATCAGAATTTCATATAGATTAGATTAGATGCTATGTTCCTACAAGGAGTCTAGTCCAACTATAAGTTTCAAATTATTCTTCTACTGTAATTTGTGTTCGTACCACATAGTGCTTCTTGTCAACCGGATCCTGTTGCTTTGCAGCAAATTTCCAGACTCCTATCGCCTTTGAGCCAGAAAGTTGGTAGGGTAATGTTACAGAGCCACTTTCATCGGTGTAAAAAATCGCCGAGTCCAAAAATTTGTCAGGCCCAATAATGTTGAAGGTTAGCAGGGCATCTGGTCTTGCACCCGTTAAGGTTATCTGGGCAATATCACCCAGTTTGTATTTTTCTTTATCAGTGGTCAGCTTCAAGGTACCTTGATCCTCACCTGGAACGCTAAATTCCGTTCCACCAGTAGTGCCATCAGTCTCAGTACTCTTTACTGTAAATACTGAGGTAGTTCTGTGTACTATCTGTTTCGCAGATATCTTATATATTCCAGAAATACTATCTCTAGGAATGAAACACGTGGTATCCCATAGAAGTGTTTCATTATTAACCGTCGGATTTTGACCACAGATGATTCCACCCTTGGGATCACTTATTGATAACGAAACACGGCTATCAAGAACTGCAGAACCACTTAGCCTAACCAAATCTCCAGCAAAATACTCTTCCTTATCTGTCCTTACAACAAGTTTACCTCCTTCAAGAGGAGGTAATGATCCTTCAGGTACCTCGATCGTAATTCTAATGACCGATGACTTGTCCGCTACATCTACAGCTCTGACCAAATGATTTCCAATACCAACACTATTTGGAACAAGAACAACGGTAGTAAAAGTGCCTGCTGTGTCTGTTGTGGTTCTTGCCACCTCCACTTTATCAACGTATATAATAATTTGTGAAGTGATGCTGTATCCCTTGCCAGTTACTGTGAGTTGTTCACCTTGAAAGACCCTTATTTTATTTACATTAACTTCTGGCGAAGTCAATTCTGGAATTACAGAATCCTTTGGTGGTTCTCTAATCCTGATCTTAGTTATCTTTCCATTCTGTAGCTCCTTACCATCGTTAGCCTTTGCACTCCATTCAAATACCGAAGAAGCCGGATCGGAGACCTTTATAATCAATATAGCCCTTCCTCCAGGACCAAGATCGGATCGCTCTGCAGTAAATGTCATTGTGTTGCCGTTCCTTTCACTATCCCATCCTCTAGATATTGCAGCAAAGGGTTTGCCCTGTGTGAAACTAATTTCAAACTCATGAATAGACTGTGTGCTCTTTGAAGAGTTAACCACAAGTAT
>JAZFZF010000051.1:0-3017 GCA_036443875.1 Nitrososphaerales archaeon | reverse complement strand
TTTGCACCATAAATTGAATAGAATGGGGTTCTGTGAATAGGTGTCTTGTAATATACAGTTGCACCTATACCAATCGAATTGAGTTTCTTCATTACCGTATCTCTATTTTTGAGTGCTATAGTATAGACGTACCAGTTGTAATTAGAACCATTACTTTCTTTTGGTAGATCGATATCCAGACCTGCAAGTAATTTTGTTAATACATTAGCATTCTTCCTTCGAATCTGTAGAAATTTTCTAATTTTCCTCATCTGCACTTTTGCTATCGCAGCACATAGTTCCGTCATCCGCATATTAAGGCCAAGAATCCTTGTGTCGTATCCTTTCAGCATTCCATGATTCCTGATCATCCTTATCCTATCTGCTAGTTCCTTGTCATTTGTTGTGATTGCACCACCTTCACCAGATGTTATCACCTTACTAGCATAGAAGCTGAAGCATCCGATATCTCCCAATGAACCCGTTTGCTTTCCATCGATAGTAGAGCCTAGTGATTGACATGCATCTTCAATAACATGCAAAAAGTTCTTGGTTGCGATACTCATTATTCGTCTCATATCTGCTATGTGGCCGTATAGATGGACGGGGATCACAGCCTTGGAGTTGTCAGTAATTTTTTCTTCCAAATCTTCTGGATCCATTGTATAATTGTCCTTCTTGATATCCACAAAAACAGGGGTTGCCCCAGTTGCTACTACAGCATTAGCAGTAGCTAGAAATGTTAGAGATGGCAGAAGAACCTCGTCCCCTTTGCCTATTCCAAGAGCCAGAAGTGCTGCATGCAGAGCAGCTGTCCCTGAATTTAGTGCTGTAGCATGTTTGGTACCAACGAACTTGTAAAGCATTGATTCTACTTCTCTAACTCTACTGCCGCCCTCAAAAGTAGCGTTGGTTAAATTCCCATCTTCCAGAACCTTCCTGACTTCGCTTATCTCTCTTCTATCGAAGAATGGTTTGTTTATTGGAATCTTTTTCATCCTATGCACCAATCGTGTTTATCAGCAAGCGTCCTATCGACGCTGTCTTTGTTAACCTTTGTTCTATTCTAGACACGCCAAAACCAACTATCAGAACCTTTCGTCTCTTCGTTAACTCTCATACGAGAAGCGTCAGGAAATAGAAATACTTGCATTACACCGTTGCTCTCCGAAAGCGCGCTCTCCTTGCCATACAAGGAGGGTTTCCCATTTGAAATTTCCATGAATTCTTCCTCGCTATTTGCCGGTGTTATATTAACATCGACACCAATTTTGTTTGCATTGTAAATCTCCAAGGGAACTAGAGTTTCTTTAGATGGTATGTTACCTGCATAGACAACATTATTTATCTTTGATATCTTCTTGCTCACAACGAACCTTCTGGCCAAAGCCTCTCTCGAGGGTTTAATCTTTGTTGGATCGGCTCCCATACTCCAGTAAAAGTCACGCAGAGCCCTAGCGGTTGGATGATCCTTTAGCGTTTCTTTACTTACGGTTAACGTCGTGCTAAGGGTCCGCAAAAACTCGTCAAGAGTATAATTTGTGTTGATAGTAACATCACTCATTGCATAAAATATATTTATACCATTATCTGAACGCGAAATGTTGTCAGCAATCTTGATCGTGTTATACGGACTCATGAGATGCATTTGACTTGGATAAATAAATCTCTTTAGAATCTAAATAAGTTGAAAATGTTATATTTTAGATTGGAGTTAAGATCAGAAGTGCAACCAACCCATGTTGAACGAGACTAGAAGAACAGTATAAAGATCTATAAGATAGTGTTCTATGTTTGCGCTGCAACAATGATCTTTATAACGGCATATGCAATAGCAGAAAGTTTGAGAGAATATCTGACAACTGGTAAGGTTGTAATAGGTGAGGTTCTGGTCTACACCGAATTTCCCATACGGGGTTTTGCGAAGCTAGTATCATACCTCATGGTAGCATCAGTAGTTGGTTGGTTCTGTGTAATTAAACTTGGAAGGAGTAAAACTGAAAACCTCTCCAAGACCAATAGATCAATATTGCGCTTGATTGCTCTTGCAATTGCAGTCATAACATTCTATGAACTGTTTTACAATTTTTTCATATGGAATGCATTGATGACCGTAGACGCACTAAGTGGCATATTCATGATAGATCTTTTGAACGTACCATATCCAAATCCAAAAACTCCTTGGAGCCTTGTCTTTGCGACGAAGATGTTCCTTTCCGCTGTTGTCATAAGTTCACATGCATTCTATCTTATGTCTAAACCTGATAAGGGATTAGGTGTAGAACAGATTTAAATAAATCTAGGACGTTAATTAGTCCATGTCGAACGAACGGCCAAACATAGATTCTATATTGAACATGTCGGTGGAAAACGTCCTCAACACAGATATTTTGATCTTGGAAAGCGACAACACTGCAGCGGATGCAACTGCTAGAATGAAGGAGAAGAATGCTAGGAGCGTGTTGATTACCCATTCTGGTGAGGCCATAGGTTTAGTTAGCAAGACAGATGTACTGTTCAAGGTAATGGCGCAGGGCAAGAACCCTGCTAAAATCAAGCTGCGTGAAATTATGTCTTCTCCAGTAATATCACTCTCCACGCAATCAACTATTGAAGAAGCGTTGGCGATCATGGATAAACATGTAGTTAGGCAGGTGATAATAAGTTCCGGTCCGTCAGTTATAGGTATCGTAACTAGGGATAATATATTCGACCAGATTCATAGAGCCACACTCTCAGTATCTGAAACAGCTATAAGTGGAACCCCTGTGTGTATAATAAATCCGAAGGCCATTGTTTTGATCAAGGATCAAAGTCAAGCCAAACTTGCATGTCCATACTGCAGTTCGCCATTTGATGACAAGGAAGCCTTATCGAAGCATATTGATCGAATACACGGCGGCAGCGGTCTTCTTGAAGGCGATGCTAGACGTATGCTGGAATAAATAAAAAGAAATTGGGTGGGCATTAGTTCGAACCAATCATGAAGGTAACATTCACGGATGCTGAAGCCTGCAGCGGCGACGGTAAGATCTGTT
>JAZFZF010000050.1:0-2885 GCA_036443875.1 Nitrososphaerales archaeon | reverse complement strand
TTTTATGATCTATTAAAACCGTCCACTTCTCCGCTGTGGCATCTTCTGTTACTCCTCCAATAAAACTACCAACGAATGTATATACATTACCGGGACTTAATTCGTTATTTTTAACCAATATCCTGATATCATTACCTCTCTTTGATGCCGTGACCTTCATAGGTTTGTAATCCTGGACTCCAAACGTTGTTATCGTAATGGATTTTTGCGTTGATTCAAAACCCCATTTCGCGGCAAAGACACCAAACTGATGTTGCTCAAATTTTACCAAATGAGGTGTTTCGAAGGTACTCCTACCAACAGCGAGGTTAGTCATCTCTACAAATTTACCGTCGTAGGTAGAACGAAGGAAATCTGGATCAACAAAATTACCGGCTCCATCACTGAAAGCTACACTGAAAAGCGCTCTGTCTCCCAACAAGTATTTGTTCTTATTCCCATCAGTAGTTACGACTAGTTCGAGAGGTTTCAGTGCTACCTTGAACGTAGTTTTGCTGGTTCGGGAAGGCAATGCATCATCATCCCCATCAAACTGCGCAAATACTGTAATTGGTGTATTCGTATTCCTCTCTAACTTAGCGATCCAGTTGGCATTAAATGCTCCATTTATACCTGTAACTGCAGTCTCAAATGGTATAGGAATTATAGGTCCCACTCGGTATATCGTAATGGTCTTACCCTCTATCCCATTTCCAGTTTTGGAATTGACAAGCGAGCCACTAAAGCCAACCGTATCATCAACATTTATCAATGAAGACGAAACTTCGAGGGTAATATCTGTAGGTTGACCTACAGCATTCACATTGAAAAGCGTTCCAGAAAGGAGTAATATCAAGCCAGAAACTACTGCGAAATATGTTCCGTTTTTCATCAGAGTATGCACTTTTTGGTATGATATAAGGATATTGATGGTCAGAAATTGATAATACTTGTTCGAGAATTATCTGCAACAACTTAACTAGACATTTTGAACCACTCAATCCAATAGTTTAGCTTTTATGTGCTTTCATGAAAACTGATAGCGTGGATCAACTGCGTGATATAATGGTCAAGAAAGTAATCACAATAGATCGTGGTAAGAATGTTCAGGATGCAGCTAGAGCAATGGCAAGACACGAAGTAGGGAGTTTGGTGATTGTTAGCAACGGAAGACATGTGGGTATTGTCACCGAGAGTGATCTTGTACGTAAAGTGTGTACTAAGGATGGTGTTAGTAGCAAGATACCTCTTACAGATATATTCTCAAGTCCCATTATATTTGCTGAGGTGGATTTGCCTATAGAAGCTGCCGTACAACGAATGTTCAATAACAAAATTCGAAGGCTGGTTATACTCGAGAATGGTAATTTAGTCGGAATAGTAACTGTATCGGATCTGGCCAAATATGTTCGAACGAAATCAATTATAGACGAAATGTTCGATTAGATTTACATAATACAGAAGCAAATCAAATCTCACTAAACAGTAATTGATGTCGTACCCTATTACATGATTTTACGAGAATATTTTATTCGTTATACGTAAATCAGGCCAGACAAATTCTAGCATTACTAAAAGTCAGGTGGGAGGGGTTGTCAATGCGTTCGTACCAGCGAGGCAACCATTAATTTTACTCCATGTCTTGTTTTGTGAAAGATTCTTTAACCCATTTTTCTCAATTATGTAGATTGAACTGGAATCTTGATGCAGATGAAAAGAAGAAGCTGATCCGTTCGATGATAGCCCTTGTAGTAGTAGCCGTCGTCGCAGGTGCTGTAACAAACATAATAACACAACAAACAAGGGCTCAGGATCCGTTGTACCAGTGTATTGAATCTGATAATCTTCCATACATAGCATATGTGACTCTTTCTGTCAACGTTGATGGCCGTCCAACCGAGGTACCTGCCAATATTGGAATTCGAGAGGATTGCCTTAGACCCATACATACAGACGACAGCAGCGGTCTTGTTCATATTGTGTATGATAGACCTTATGATTTCAAGCTAGGGAACTTCCTCTGGTACTGGGGTTTCAAGATACAGCAGTATGATGCTACAGTTTATGTCAATGGTGTTGAACAGGACAAGTATCTCGATATAGTGCTGCGGGACGGTATGTCAATAATTATGGATTTCAAATCAAAGCCTAGCGGCATATTCTAGTTTGAGAAACTCAATATCTTGGATTATCATCATAATATGTTGGTAATAAATTATATTATATTATAGGTTATTAGGATAGACTCTTTATGATAGGGCGTGCGGAAGCAAGCACTCAAGGAAATCCAGAAGCTCCATAATTACACACCCAATGACATGTTCAGACAGTCAGATATTTTGGAATTAATAAATGAGCTCTCACACCTAGAGATAAAGCTATGATTGCGTTGCAGTACGATGCAGCTCTACGACCACATGAGTTATTGAAGTTAAGACTAGACGATATTTCATTTCATGAAAAATATGCACAGGTAACAGTACCCGAAGATACTAAAACAGGATACTAGGACCATTCCAATCTTCTTTGCATTTCCACACGTAAGAGACTGGATAAACTGCCATCCATTGAAAAATGCTCCTAACCCATTCCTATTCATAAGGAATAGACGCTTATTTGCCAAGTCAGACAAGTATAACTTTAGACCATATATCTCCCGAATCGGATATTATATGATCTTCAGTGCTTTGAAGAAGAGACTACAGCATAAAATGAATAAACGCTTCTGGAATCCATGGTTAAAGTACAACGTAGCACTGGATCCATTCGCCTGTCAGGACCTTCTTGAAATCATATCCTTCATTTCGATGTTGATCTATATGTTGTTACATCTCAATTATTATGAAGAACAGTACTTCAGAGAACAAAAATGGTATTCTGGTGAACCTTCCTGCACACAGCATTGA
>JAZFZF010000049.1:0-2449 GCA_036443875.1 Nitrososphaerales archaeon | reverse complement strand
GGGGGCAAGGACAGTTTGGCGGACCGCAAATGATGGGAAGTTTTGGATCCATGGAAGATATGATGAAGAACATAAACAAAATATTCACCAACCAAGTCATGGGAGGTTTCACAACTACGCTTAAATTCAGTATAAAAGAATATGATGACTCTGGGATAAGGGTAGGCGATAAGATCCATCTCGACGTGATCAAGCCAACAGGTGAAAGAATGTCAAATGAATTGGTATTAAGTCCTGATCAGATGCAGAAATATGAGGGTATAGTAAGTGTGTTAAGCGATCTTGGTATCGGGCCAAGCGAATGGTCTTCTATGCGGGATGAGATAATGAGTATGATAAACAAAGGTGTACCAGTAAAGGAGATTGCTGATACGGTGACACGCAAAATCAGGGGCAAGTAGTTAATCTTATAATTATTATTCTATAGAAACTGCTAGGTAAACTTATATAATTGGCATAAAACTAAAGTTCATGAAAGGCAAACATATACTGACTATTTTTGCAATCTTGTCGCTGTTAGTGCCAATGGCATCTTTCGATGTCCTTGCCTCACATGGACTAGACAAAAGAGAACATAGTACACTTACACTAGATCAGATAGAGCAGTGTACTAATACCATGCAGTGTAATGCTAAAGTCTTCACTGGTGACACCATAAAATTCACAGGGATGCTGACCGACAACAACGACTTACCTCTACACGATGAGGAAGTTAGAATATCTGCATTGATTCCAACTCCAGAGATTGTTGTACTAACAACTACCATGACTGATGTAGATGGTATGTTTACTGCTGAATGGACTGCAAAACTCTCAAGGCAATCAACTGCATTTCAAGATGTGACAAGGCAGTTCCTGTCGGAAGGATTAGAAGTCTTTGCCGAGTTTACTGGTGATGAAAAGATGGCTCCGTCAAAGTCAAAGAGGCTATCGATGACGGTGACTGTAAATACTGTACACACAACGATGAACTCCGATAAAACACAATACCAGGAAGGCGATCCCGTGCTGATATTCGTCGCATTCTTAGACAGCAATGACGAATTCATAGATCCTGACACCATACGGGCCTCTTGGAACAACAAAGCTATCGAACTAGAAAAGAAGAAGGAAGGTTCCTACACATTCACGATAGAAAATCTGGAAAGACAACATCAGCAGATAATTGTGGTACCAGACAAGGCAGGTCTTAATGCAAATACAGCTTTCCTAACTTTAATAGTGGAAGGGCTACGATAATTTATCCGCAATTTTTTCTTTATTCATGAATTACGTTTTAGTATCAACATATGTATATCCTATTACAAAAGTCATTTTCATCTGATAAATTAAATCAAGTTTGATGGATTTATAAATATTATAATATTTCATGAAGTAAGGTCGTTATTATTTCATTCGTAAAACTTATTTTTGCTACTTGATTGTTCTTTGATAAGGCCATGAAAAAGAAATTGGCAATTCCAATGGTGGCTGTACTCGGACTGTCTATTGCAGTTTGAGGATTGCGCACTGCGTGGGGAGCGCCTGCCGTAGTCATCAAAGACTTTGGTTGTAATTTACTTGACGGTAATGAAGTAGAATTCTTCACTTCAAGCGATCATGCGGTTATTACTCAGAGCAATCAGTGACAATTACAAGTTGACTTGCAAGGTAAAAGGTGTACCAAATGACACTGGTAAGGCAGTACATTACAATGCTAATAACAATCCAATGGGAGCTGATACACCTTGCTTTATTGATGTTCCGCCTTTTCCAGGTTAAATTGGAGAGAGGTAGTATCAGCTAGCGGCCAAGCCACTATACAATGCAAACTGCTGTCAGGCAAACAATCCTTTCTTTTTTTGCTTACGTTCTAACTGTACTCGTAAATACGGATTGATAGTGTGTATAAGGCGATGAACGTGCCAACTAGAGGTAAGAAATTAAATGAAACCAAATTAGTACTACAATCGGTTCTTGCAAAGCTATGGCTATAACAACGTCGGTGAATTTCTGTACGATGTTACAAGCCAAAAGGTTAACATAGACGGACCACAGATTGCAGAAAGGTTAGCCTTGCTCGAACAGAAGGTTAATCTACAGACCGAAATTCTTGCGGTCGTCGTCTAGATTGGTCTAGGACGCTGGCCTTCCAAGCCCGCGACGCGGGTTCAAATCCCGCCGACCGCACCTATTACTCGCATATGATGCTGTGGTCAAGAAAAGCGCTTTTTAATGGTAAAATGGAGATACATAACTACCAACGAAGGCTGGAATACTGGAAATGCAGAATAGGCAAAGAGGAGTATGTTAACAAGGCACTGGCATTCATTTCGCAACTAGAGACAAAGGGACTCAGTGTCGGAAGAGTATGTGCATATGCATCAAGACTTCCCAAACTGCAAAGAACACTTGCAGCTTTCAAGTAGCGAGGATCAACGACCTGATGGAACTGCACCAGTTGCAGTTA
>JAZFZF010000048.1:0-2388 GCA_036443875.1 Nitrososphaerales archaeon | reverse complement strand
GCAATGATATATTCGGAAGGCATCGCATCAAGGTTCATCTAAGAGATTTGATCGATGCAACAGTTACTTTTTGAAAATATATCTGGAAGTAGATACCATCCAGAAGAGGTTCTAAACTTTGCACTGTCTGATTGTTCATGATCAAAACAACGTTGACATGAACACCAGCAGTAGTACTTAATTCTCACCCCCGCTTTAGCAAATGAAGACAGTTCATAATTTGGTTAGGATACAAAAAGATACTGTTCTTTCAAGATTAGAACTTTACAACAACAATGTTCTTTGGATCAGTGAGCCGAGATCAAATGCCTAAAGCATTTGAAGATTTAGCAAGTCAGCATTAGAACTTTCCTGAGTTAAGATTTATATAATATTCTAATCTAGCGAATTTGATTTGAATAAGGTGATCGTGGCTGGGATCTCGGCAGGGGTCCTTATACTGGGGATGATCCTCGTTCCATTTTCAATAGAACAGCAGGCTGAAGGTAAACACGTGAATCTAAAGAGAATTTCAGTTACCAAGACAGTGGAATCTATGCAGGATCCAGGTCAAGGTCATCAAACACATCAGATAGCCATACTCTTACCACCTAAAGAAGGGGTCTTCTATAGAGGATTGTTAACTTTTACTGCAACTACTCCTGTCGAGGTTGTTGTACTGCATGACATAAGACAAGGAGAAAAACCACCAGTAACATACACGATAGACGGAGAAAAGAAATGGTCTCTTTCATTGATCTTCTTGGGTGGAGAGAATAAGGGTATCGAATCTGCTTCGTTGGCATTTGCAGGTAATGCGTTAGCATTGCATACGCTTGATGGTACTCCATTCGCTGTTACGGTATCAATGTTTGTGCAGGAAAGGGCTGAGGTGGGTGTAATGGTCGAAGGAGTTGTAATGAAACTAGCCTATCTCGGAGGGAAGGAACCATTGACAGCTACCCCAATTATTGGTGAACCATCAAAGACCTATCCAAAGATGTATCATCCAGGCAACGAAGAACTTGACGAAGATGAAATCCGTATAACCATGCTTGGTACAGGTATGCCTTTTCCACGTAAAGCTCAAGCTTCAGCTGGTGTTTTGGTTGAGCTAGGTAAAGGTGATATGTTTCTTTTTGATATTGGTACCGGCGCAGTCGCTAACTATAACAGTTTAAAGATACCACAAGCAGATGCTGACAAGGTCTTCATAAGCCACTTGCATACTGACCATCAGGGTGACCTCGACATGCTATGGGCTCAAGGAATACCCTTTGGCAGGATTAAACCACTCCAAGTATGGGGACCGTCAGGTGAAGACGAAAGCCTGGGAACGAAGGCTTTTGTTGATGGTATGCTTGCGGCGAACAAATGGGATTTGGAAAGCCGTAAAGGTAAAGTAACTATATCTGGAGCTGAAGTGATAGTACACGAGTTTGACGCTACTGTACAAGGTTCACAAGTTGTATACGACGAGAATGGGGTAAAGATAAGTGCGTTTCCAGCCCTTCATGGCCTGCTGGGAGCAGTGAGTTACCGTGTGGACTGGAACGATCTTTCCTTCATTTATTCAGGTGATACCAAACCCACTACATTCATGGTAGATAATGCTCAAAATGTAGATTTACTGCTCCATGAAACGTTCATACCACCAGAAATTCTTTCCGAGAAATCAGGTATGACTCTAACTGTTGCCCAAAACGTCGTATACGGTGTGCATACGCCTCCAAGGTCTGCAGGTACAATCTTTAGCATGACAGAACCGAGGCTCGGAGCAATGTTCCATACTATGCAGGATAAAGAGGCGATAGCACTAGTCTTCGAAGATTTACGGGTTACCTATGATGGGCCTGTAGTACTTACACAGGACTTTACTGTCTTTAACATCACTAAGGAAGGAATCGTTGTTCGACAAGCGATGGTAGATGTAAATCCATGGCCTATAGTTCCTGCAGAAAGTGCTGGAGAGTCTTTTGAAGAGCCACCAGAGTTACCAAAGTGGTTAACTGATTCTGAGATCCCAGTGGAAGGAATAAGTACCGAAATCAAGGGGCAGTAGTAAACCAATTCAATTCTAACACCACTATTTTGCTGTTGAGTTTCAGTTTGGATAATCTTGTATAAGTTATGAAAGTAGCGTAAAAATTCTTTTTATCATGTAGATTGTTCTGGACAAAATTACCTTTTGATACGACCAATGCAAAGCAGAAGTAGTAGATCAAGAGCAATTGATGCTCAAACAATCTGGGTCATAGCAACGACGTTTAGAGGTGGATAGAATTCAAAATCGTCTGCTCCTTCTATTTATTCCAGCGAGGCCTGGGTTTAGGGTTGCTATGATCTAGACCACGAATCGCCCAATGTTGTGAGTATTTATTCACATCTAATCGACGCCACCTATTGTCT
>JAZFZF010000047.1:0-2322 GCA_036443875.1 Nitrososphaerales archaeon | reverse complement strand
TAGCCATACTCTAACGATGAAGCATCTCACCATTACTGTAGGAGAATAGTAGTAGGGCTTACCTCTCTTCTTAAGAGGTTTTGGCCAAGGAATCACATCAATCAAAAATAATATACGAAGAAGTATCGAGTCTGAGCTAAACACATCAACAATAAAAACTGGAATCTGATCTTATAGTTTCGAGCTAAATTACGCTCAAGCCTCAGTTATCTAGTACTCACCTGATGATTTCTGTATGACGAGGTTCATCTTAACAAGGAGAGGATGGTACTTCGCGATAGTTCTGGAATCTAGTCTTGATTTGTATGCTATATGAGTTTTCAACCGAGGACCTTCCTTCAATGATCGCAAAATACTTTCCATTATAACTAACGACCCTCTCTTGCACCGCTTCATGAGTTCTGTACCTTAAACAGTAATTTATGCACATGTATGTCCCACGTTGTTATAGACAGTGATTCAGTAAGGTGGAGGTTGTTGTTGTTCAATACATGGGTATTATGCTAATTTGCATGAGTATTAGGGGGGCGACGAGAAGGTCTCAAGGGCCAGAACGAGTCTAAACGAAATTCCTTCCCGCCATCCCATATCAGTATCGCAAGTCAGATAGTTAAATATTGCTAAGATGGCAATAATCAAGCAAGTTAATTCATTGTGATAGATTAGACTTGACGCGTCGCTGTTTTTCATTATTATACATGTTGAGAGATTGGGTTCACATGAGAATGGTAAAGCAACTGCTGCACTAGAGTGCGGATAATTTTTTTGTAACTCAGAAACAGGGTTGTTTATAATGTGACTTGCAGAATCGTAAGTATTTCCTATCCTCCTCATATTGCTGAATCAATCCCAATTATTATTTGGGATTAGTAGAAACTGCAGTAATCATGGTTTTGAGATTATTACGCTTGTAATTGCACCAGTTATTTTTGTAATAGTTGTATTATACAGAGAAATAGAGGCGGTGATCAGGCTGGAATATTTTCTAATTCTATAAGCAATTAGCTTGAAGAGGTTAGACCTGAGGAGAAACATGACAAATATAACACAGTACATCTACTGGATGGTAGAATTTCAATTCCAATGGATCTAGTGACGACCGGCAAAATCATCGAGGATGAATTTCGTATTCTCTTGGGCCTCCACTGGTTGAAAGGTAAAGATGCACCGAAACTCAGAAAAAGTATTAACAATAAGATGGGAATATCTTTGCAAGTCTACGTGCTCTCGTGATCGCACGTCATGGTTTCTTCATCTAGCCCAGCATGGCAAAAGGTATAGACGATATGCTAGAGCGTCCTTGAGTGAGGCTATAGTATTCGAGTCAAAGGGATTGTCTAATTGAATCGTCTCCAGCAATGCCAGGCTTGTTTGTATTGATCTGACTTGAACAGGTGTCTAAATTACCAGCGAGTATTTATCTGTATCGCTAGCGAGTTAAGTTTATACGTAGGTGAATCGAGTTTTTTACACGTGTAGAGTCAAAAGAGTAAACATTATTGCTGGCATATATGGAAGGTTTACCATTGGTGCTTTTGCTGTGAACACTGTGAATCCTGTTGTAAGAAATCATGTAAATGTCCATCGTGCAACCATACCAGGTAGCAAGTCCTATACCCTTTACTCTAGAGAAGATGCCTGTCGATTCTACTATCCAGAAGCTTGAAAATTTCATATGGGAAAAGAGTGAAATGGAAATCAAAGTATGAAAACAAGTCGAACAGACCGCAATTCATTATGGAGAATTAGAATCCTGCCTAAATCTAGTGTATCTAAGGCCTAACTGTTTGCTTATGGGTACATGTATAAATGTGAGGACAAACTCCGTACTCAAGATTTAACAAAAAACCAAACTCTTGTACATTTCATTGAGATTTGGAGAAATTAATTCAAATTTTCAGAAACAATTATGATCTTAATAGATAAAGCAGTAAAAAAAGTTGATGGTTAAATCGGATCCTCGACGACATTATTTTATAATTGATCTGCAAAACCCGCATTATGGAGAGTAACTCCGAGCACCTCTGCATCATTGAGACAAGGTTGAGTGATGTCTGATGAAGCCCAATTGGGTCTGCACAACGTGTGGAATGTGGTCTAGTCGATGGTGGAATGTCTGGCGTCACAACAACAATTTGCATGGAGGGAATGGAGAGATAATTCCCTATATCGAATATGTAACAGGGGTACGCTCAGGGACCTACAGACCCGCAAGACAGGTTTCGTCACATGATAAGCTAGAAAGGGAAGCTAAGGAGTTAGAAAGGAAAGAGAAGAGGGCGGAAAGACGTTTCAATCGAACCAAACTGAATTTTGAGATGA
>JAZFZF010000046.1:0-5517 GCA_036443875.1 Nitrososphaerales archaeon | reverse complement strand
TTCAACTTACCACCACTTTATCCTGTTACCATATCGTCACTTACCAATTTATATACTTCCCTTTGTATAGTTAGTATGATATAGAAAGTAACTGATATGGAATACACATCTGAGTCGTGTACCATAGGAAGCGGTGGGATATACACTTGCGGCTCTGGAAAATCCTACGACAAATGCAGTGGGTCGGAGTGCTGTCAAGTTATGGACCCAGTTGAGCATGCGAAGCAGGAATGGCACAAAGCATTCTTCCAAGCATTACACGAAGCACATGTGGAGCGGTTGAGAAAGAGGATCAAATCAATGTGGAGACTATCCATGGACAAAGCGGCCGATGTAGTCATAGAATCCTTGGGTGAGTACTGGCAGGCGATGGTTACTATGTCAGAGGCAAAGAAAGAACTGGATGCAGAGTTCCAGAAGATATTTTCTGAGGCGAACAAGCAGGGCAGTACACTCTTATTTTTTTGGTTAAAGGCGAAGGATAGATGTCTACTAGTAGAAACGGGTATAACCCCCCTTGCAGTTTCGAGTTTCACAAGAATCACCAGAAATAAACCGTTGAAGTTGAAGATGCTGTAATTACTTTTGTTTCGGTAGCGACTTTGATGAGAAGGGTGTACTAAACTGCCTTATGAAAGGGATGGAAATACATGGAAATACATGGAAAAATATTTGAGGGAGATAAGAGTAATTTTTAATATGAGCAACAATGATCTGCAGTTTGCAACATTCGCAGCAGGCTGTTTTTGGGGAGTCGAAGAGGCCTTCAGGCAGACAAAGGGCGTAAAATCAACATTGGTAGGTTATACTGGAGGTACCTTGGAAAACCCCACATATGCTGAAGTCTGCAGCGATAGGACAGGGCATGCAGAAGCGGTTCAAATACAGTACGATCCGAAAGATGTCTCCTATGAACAGCTTCTTGGTGTATTCTGGTCGATTCATGATCCTACAACCAAGAATAGGCAGGGTCCGGACATCGGTTCGCAATACCGCTCTATGATTGCTTACCACTCCCCTGAACAGGAAGCGCTTGCCAAACAATCGATGGAAAAAGTGCAGAGGTTAGGAAAATTCAAGAACAAGATTGTGACTGAAATCGTGCCGGTATCAACATTCTACAAAGGGGAAGAATACCACCAGCAATACTATCAAAAGAGAGGCGGCGGTACCTGCTATCCTATGAAGAAGATCGGACAATAGAGGAATTAGAATAATTGCAAGTGTAGGGCAGTGACAAAAACATCACAAAGTTTATGCTATTATTTTTTCTTATCCAACTTTAGCGCAACGGAATTTATACAATATCTTTTTCTCGTGGGGTCTGGACCATCATCAAACACATGTCCAAGATGTGCACCACATTTGCTACATGCAGCCTCTATTCTACACATACCCTGACTCAAGTCCTCTTCACTCTCTACATTTTCCGCTTTGACTGACTTGGTGAAGCTTGGCCAACCCGTCCCTGAGTCGAACTTGTCATCTGAACTAAATAATTCATTACCACAACACATGCATTTATAGATCCCTTTATCCTTGGAGTCAACATACTCTCCCGAAAAAGGCATTTCTGTCCCTTTCTTCCTGCAAACCTCGTACTGCTCTGGAGTTAGTTCTTTTTTCCACTCGTCCTCAGTTTTGGCTCCGTGTTTCATAACACTTACTGCGTTCTGTTTACCGACCACGATATAAAACTTCGTTTTGATTTTGATTATAATTACTGGTAATAAAGCTTGCTCAGTTAATATTCCTGTCTACATAGCCAAGCTCAGGAACAGAGCTGATTCGATTCTTATATCACTAACAAATTCGCTGATTAAACCTAGAAACATCTACTTTAATGAATGAAGGACCACGAGCTCTTGCCAGATCCTGAACAAAAGTTACTCCGTCTTGCCTAGTCTTCTTGTTGGTTCGAAAGATCAAGGGGAGTTATCTTCAACTCCAGCGGTAAAATATAAGGGGTTTGGTGTATCCATATACATGTCAATCTTTATTCACAGATTATATATACACATGGGGATGACTTGTCAGTATGGCAGCAAAATTAACGGTAGTTAGGTTGAACATAGAAGGTGAAAAATTCGAACTTCTGGTAAAACCCGATCCTGCGCTTGACTTCAAGATGGGTAAGAATATTACCATTTCAAGTATTCTAGCATCTGATGAAATTTACGCTGATGCTAACAAAGGTACAAGAATTTCTGATGAGAAACTGATGAAGCATTTCAAAACTACTGATCCCACTGATATAGCAAAAATGATATTGGAGCGCGGCGAGTTAAATGTGACTACAGAGCAGAGGAAACGGCTGGTGAAAGATAAGCGAAAGCAGATAGTTCAGATAATATCCAAAAGCTGTGTTGACCCGAAAACACATTTACCTCATCCCGCAACAAGAATTGAAAATGCTATAGATGAGGCAAGGGTTGTGATAGATCCATCTATAAGGGCTGAAGATCAAACCAAGAAAATCATAGATGAATTGCGACCCATTTTACCATTAAAGGCAGAACAGTTGAAGTTATCGATCATAACTCCTCCACAATTTGCAGCACAATCTTATAGCGTATTGAAGAATATGAGTAGTATGCAGAAAGAGGAATGGATGGCCGATGGTTCACTCAAAGCAATAGTTGAAATACCGGCTGCTATGCAATCTACGCTGATGGATAGGTTAGGTTCTGTTACAAAAGGTTCTGCAGAAGTGAGGGTGATCTAGTGGAAGAGACAAATAAGAGGTATGTGGTTCCGGGGGACTATATCGCAGATGGCAATGTCAAAGCTGTGCTCAACGCAGTCAAGATCGACGAAAAGATATATGCTACTAGGGTAGGTATCGCTGAAGTTGGAAAGGATGGTGCTAGAGTTATCCCGTTATCTGGTACATATATGCCTAGGATTGGAGATTTGGTCATTGGTAAAGTGAAGGATCATTCTGCAATGGCATGGGAACTTGACATAAACTCATGTTTTTCTGGATACTTGCCAGCAAGTGACGTGTATGGAAAGGAATACTCGCCCTCGCAAGACGATCTAACAAAAATGTTCAACAAAGGGGATCTGATTGCATGTAAGATAGTAAATTACGATAGATCTAGAGATCCCTTGCTTACTGCATCTGACCAAGATCTGGGCAAGATCCCAGAGGGTAAGATCGTAAGGGTCTCACCAACGAAGATCCCAAGGTTGATAGGTAAAAAGGGTTCTATGATTCAAACTATCGAGCAAGGTACTCATTGTAAAATAATTATCGGCCAGAACGGCATTATAATAGTTTCAGGTCCATCCACAGATAACGTAATGCTGGCAGTTAAGGCTATAAAGATGGTCGAAGAAAAGGCTCATATGTCAAACCTTACTCAGCATGTTAAAGAAATGCTGCAAGGTTCAACAGGTGGTAGTATTGAATAATTTGATGAATGAGCAAGGGATTCGAACTGATGGAAGGAAGATAGATGAGCTTAGGCCAATTAAAATTGAAGCTGGTATAATAAAAAATGCTGATGGTTCGGCGTATATTGAGTTTGGAAAGAATAAGATCATGGTAGCGGTTTATGGTCCTAAAGAAGTACATCCTAAACATATGGCATTATCGGACAGGGGCATACTGAGATGCAGGTACCATATGTCCCCCTACTCAGTTGATGAGCGAAAGAACCCGGCACCTTCTAGGCGGGAGATCGAGATCTCAAAGATTGCAAAAGAAGCCTTGGAACCCGCTGTTATACTGGAAGATTATCCTAGAACAGCTATTGATGTTTATATTGAAATATTGCAATCGGATGGCGGTTCTAGGTGTGCAGGTATTGCAGCCGCATCGGTCGCACTTGGAGATGCAGGAATCAACATGCGAGATCTGGTATCCGCATGTGCTGCAGGCAAGATTAGCGATACAATTGTTTTGGATATAAATGATGCAGAGGATAAGGAAGGACAGGCAGATATGCCAATAGCCTATCTACCAAATCTAAAGCAGGTTACACTTATGCAGGTAGACGGTGTACTTTCTAAGGAAGAGTATAAGAAATGTTTAGATACGGCTATTCAGGGTTGTATGAAGGTATATGAATTGCAGAAAGAAGCACTCAGGAAGAAATACTTTGGTGACGAAATTAAAGTGGAGAAATTGACTTGAGCGCCTCAAAAAGGTCTAACATAGTAGTAGAGCATTTACGAAGAGTGCAGATGCAGGAGCTTCTGGCAGAGGGTAAGAGACTTGATGGCAGGGGATTGACAGAAACTAGACCTCTGAAGATTGAAACAAATGTAATCGAGAAAGCCAACGGCTCAGCACGTGTTACCTTGGGCGATACAGAGGTTGTCGCCGGTGTGAAAATATCTGCAGAAAAGCCGTACGAAGACATGCCGGAGAAGGGTACACTCATCTGTAGTGCCGAAGTATTACCACTGGCTTCAGCGTATTCTGAACCAGGCCCTCCAGACGAGGATGCTATCGAACTTGCCAGGGTGGTTGATCGTGGCATAAGAGAATCAGAGATGATCGATATGAGTAAACTCATGTTGGTGAAAGGAAAGATTGTCTATGCTGTTTTTGTTGATTCAAGCATTTTGAATATTGGTGGTAACTTGTTTGATGCCACCTCTTATGCTGCTGTTAGTGCATTGCTGACAGCTAGATTGCCAAAGTTAAATGTAGAGGATGGTGAAGTGGTTGATACTGGCGAGACAGTCCCTATACCGATACAAACAATACCAGTGTCAGTGACGATGGCTAAGATAGGCGATACGATCATAGCTGATCCATCTTGGGAAGAAGAAGCAGTCATGAATGGAAGGGTTACAATGACAACTGATGCAAAAGGTAATGTCTGTGCTGTACAGAAGGGAGGTACTGGGGCATTCTTAACGGAACAGATACACAATATAGTGGATACCACCATTGCCAAAGGTGAGGAGATAAGACCAATGCTGAAAAGGGTTGCAGAGAATGGGTCGGTCTAAAGCCAGGAGATCATTGATTGGCCTGCAGCAGAAGTATGGTGCTACTGTTAGGCGGAGGTACACCAAAGCCTACCTTACCTTGAAACAGAAGCGTAAATGTCCTCAATGTGCTTCTAGAAAGTTCAAAAGGAAGGCGCTGGGCATATGGAGGTGTCTAAAATGTCAATACACTGTTGCAGGGGGAGCATATAACTTCGTTGCAAAGAAGATTTAGTGCTGCAGTAGAGATCAGAACAAAAAATTCACGAATTATCTATTCTGCACTAAAACCCGACATCAATCCTTCAATTGAAAGACATGCAAATGTAGATATGAAATTGGTCGGAGATACAATACTTATAGATATCAAATCAGAAGAGCTTTCGGACTTGAGAGCAAGGCTAAACTCATATCTAAGACTTGCAAGAACTTGTATCAGTTGCTTGGATGTAACGCTATAGATATGATGAATTCAAATATATGCTGAGAATATAGCAAATTATTGAGGAACCGAACAGACGTCAAATCAACTAGAACAAATGGATGACATGTCACACAGTTATAGGGACT
>JAZFZF010000045.1:0-2243 GCA_036443875.1 Nitrososphaerales archaeon | reverse complement strand
ATGGAAACAGGCTCATCAGCTACAATGAACTTTGGTTTCAACACCAACGCTCTTGCAAGCGCAACTCTCTGTCTCTGACCACCAGAAAGCATATGTGGATACCTGTACGCAATATCACCTACAGGTTCTAGCCTTACTTCTTCCATTGCTTTCATAACCTCCTCCTCCTGCTCCTTCTTAGAACCAATTTTATGCACCGCCAATGGTTCCATAATGATATCAAGTATCCTCATCCTCGGATCTATAGATGCATATGGATCTTGATGAACCATCTGCGCATTGATCCTAAACTTCTTCAATTCGTTGCTGTCAAGTGCAGTTACGTCTGTGCCATCAAAGAATACGCGGCCAGAATCTGGCTCAATTGCACGCAAAATTAATCTTGCAACCGTGGTTTTTCCAGAGCCTGACTCACCTGCAAGAACAAAAGTGCTTCCCCTCTCCATTTCAAAATCAATATCGTCAACCGCTTTAACAAAATCCACCTTTCTTGTGTGTATTATTTCTAAAAGGGAACGCTTTACAGGAAACCATTTTCGTAACTCCTCTACACTAACAAACGGATTTACCATAATTTAAAACAACATATTCATTTCTCAATATATCTATTGCTGGTCTTGGTATAGCCAGCATTTTACATACCCATCCTTCATCTTAAGTTTAAGTAATGGAGGATCTTGCTTGCAAACATCCATCGCATGCTGGCACCTGTCATAGAACCTGCAGCCTTCGGGGGGATTTGCTAGGTCTGGAGGATTGCCTTTAATATAGGAGAGTTTTTTTTCATCCTTCAATCGTGGTATAGAGGCTATCAATGCTTGTGTGTAGGGATGTTTGGGTTCATTATAGATCTGTTCTGCACTCCCAAACTCGATCATTTCTCCCGCATACATTATTCCTACCCTGTCCGCGATTTCAGAAATTGTCGCCAGATCATGGGTGATCAGCATAATGGTCATCCCCTTATTTTTCAGTTTTTTTAGGAGGTTAATTATCTGGGCTTGAACCAAAACGTCTAATGCAGTAGTAGGTTCATCGGCTATTACAAATTCTGGCTCAAGAAGCAACGACATGGCAATAACTATTCTTTGCTTCATCCCTCCACTCATTTCGTGTGGATACCTATCTATTACAGAAGGATCTAGACCAACTTGCTTTACAACTTCTTGTATACGCACCTCCATCTTTTCTCGGGGAAACCCATGATGCATCAAAGCTTCCTTCAACTGATCTTTAATACTGTAAACTGGGTCCAAGGCATTCATCGCTCCTTGGAATACCATAGATGTGCGCTTCCACCTTACCTTCTTCGTAAACTCTTTTTCGCTCATAGCTAAAACATCCGTACCATTCAGGATTATCTTACCGCCCAATATCTTTCCTGGTGGTTGTAACATTCGCATCATGCATAGTGCTAACGTGCTTTTCCCACATGCAGATTCACCAGCAATACCTAACGATTCTCCATCATTCAAGGCAAAACTAATGTTGTCAGCTGCCTTAACAATACCATTCCTTGTAAAATAATACGCCTTCAGGTTTTCAACCCTTAATCCCTTTTCCAACTTGAATGAATTTGCATACCTACTATATTACTTATGCTCCTCGCAAAAAGGCTGCTAAGAATAATACCACAAATGATAATATAAAGACAGTCATCATCAATGATCGTGTCTGTTTAAGCATTGAGGCACATCTCGAACATGATTGCTGTGTGGGGTTGCCCTCTATATGCAGTGATAAATGTGTTATTATTTTTGGTTTGAATTTTAAGGAAATTATGGCAACAATTATTATCATGCTCACAACGATCAAGATTTTTGCAAGTAATGACAGACCATAACTTGTGTTAGTAAAATCTGCTAACGATGTCATGTTATTTACGAAAGCAACTCTGTACAAGCCCGTCGCAACTATTATAGATATACTTATCCAAACTAGCCTAAGGAAATTCGGCAGAACTTTACTAACTAACTTACTTCTGTTAGTTAAATCAATCTGTTTAAGGCTAGGCGTAAGAATCATTAGATTGAATCCCAAGCCGCCTATCCATAGAACTACCGCACTCAAGTGCAACCAGTGTAGTACTAGACTTAATACCACGTCATGGCTTGTTTTAGCTTCAAATTAAAGTTTACAAACTTACATTATTTGCCAATATCTAAATTCACCTCCAATACGTGTTCTCAGCACAGAATTAGTGATACCGAATGCATTCTAACACAAATTGTAATTATGAAATA
>JAZFZF010000044.1:0-3449 GCA_036443875.1 Nitrososphaerales archaeon | reverse complement strand
CCGCCGATAACACCTTTGCGCATTAAGATGGTGCCAAATAAGTAGATAATATACATTTCTCCGCCTCATCAAAAATTAGTTCAAAATTTTGAAAAAATTTTAATATTGTCGATCAACCAAAGTGCTCATGAACAAATTGGCTGTACTGACTATAAGCATAACGGTTTTAGGACTTATGTTGTCACCATTAGCACAATACCAAGCAGATGCGGTTTTGGAAGATAAGATGATGAAAGAATCTACCTACATAGATGGTGATTTGACCGCTCCTACAGATGACAAACCATTTGGTGAAGATGTCATAGGCACGTACAAGGTAAGGGTAACACACAACAACAAGGTAACGATCATTGCTAAACCAAGTAAAGCCATGATGGAAGAATTGATGATGAAGCATAAGATGATGAAGGGTAGTATACTAGAAGGCTGGTTAGTTGATGTGGACAGCGGATACAAGTTATCCATTGGGCAACTTAGCGAGAGATATGTACTCGTCTTCCATCAAAGAATGGTAAACCCGTCGATTTACGACCTGCTGGTTATAACTGAAGAACCTATGAATGATACAGACCCGAGCCCGAACATGCCTATTGGTGGTGCACAACTGGCAGAACCATTTGGGCAGTAGTACCCCTTTTTTGTTTCACAAGGCCTGTCACTAGGATATACACCTAATCAACTTATCTACCTAATGATTCTTTTGCATCTTCACATAAGGCTTTGTAACCTTGGGGAAGTTCTTCAGCCAATTTTTTATCCATTACTTAATGGAATGCTAATCTATCATCCTTGAACAAAGGATTATCAGTTATCATAACAACACCTTTATTTTCAATAATGGCAACGTCTCGTCCATATCTTCCTGTTTCCAATTCTAGCCAGAGTTACCGATCGTGATTCGGAAAGGCGTCAGGTCTAATTTGGAAAAATTGATTTAAGGTATTCAAGATACTTAATCTATGAGTGTATGACTAGCATGATCCATGAAATAATTGCAGAAGCAAACTAAATGACAGCAAATTATCCTTGGTGGAATTAATTGCCCATGAAAATGTGATGAGAAAATTGTTGTATACTGGAAGACTTGACTGAAGATACTTGATGAAATACTATGTGTAGAGATAGAAAAGAAATTACAATAGAGATATCGAACGTGCACTAAGATTCATAAAGTTGATCCTTAATTTCCTCTTTATATCACAAGAATGAGCTCATACAGCCAATAGTGGGATACTCATTATTGATAATATGACAGCATCAAGGTATTTTGATCTGGAAGAAATTTGGATATTAGTTGGAAAAATCTATTTAATTTAATACGTATTACGATCGTTGTCTTAAAAACCAAGCCCACACCCTGTATGGTGGAGAAGCACACTTTTGCCTCTCCACCTTAATGTCTATGTTCTTTCTTTAATTCAGTCCTTGCTCCCCTATGTTGGTGCTTCCACCATCACAACGGCTCTGTGATAGCCTGTGGAGCCGCTTGGAAATGGGTTTCGTAGTTCAGCTGTCTGGACTTCTCCAGTCTTGTCAGTTGTTCTAACAACAATCTCGTATCTGCCTTCTGCTAGCGGGTCCCAGTCAATAGCCCAAAGAACCCACGTATTGTTTGAAAGAGGATCTTTTAATCTGGCCGTTTCCCAGCTCTTCCCACCATCCGTGCTAACTTCGACCCCCGATATTCCTCTTACACCAGCGAAAGCTATACCTGCTATTTGCACTTTACCTCCATGAACAACTCTTGAGGATAGTTCGCCGAATCTCTTTGTGAGCGCTTGTCCAGGAAGAACTATTGTAGAATGAGTCTGATATTCAGCGTTGTTACTCCAATCTCTTCTTTGCCAGAAGCCTTCATAGACCTTGTCAACCAGCTCTATCTCTGTTATCCATTTTGCATTCATCATCCCGTAGATCCCAGGCACAACCGCCCTTAGCGGAAAACCATGACTTGCCGACAGAGTAACACCATTCATTTCATACGCCAATATGGTTCCTTCCAAAAGACCTGGTTCAAGAGGAATTCCTACGTCATAACCATCATAACACCTGAAGACAATGTAGATTGCTTCAGATCTAACATCAGCCTTCTCGAGTATGCTTTTCATAGGAACGCCTTTCCATAGGGCTGTACTGATCAAATCCCCTCCTCTCTTGTTGCTAATGCATTCTAAAGTAGCATACTCTTCGACCGCAGGGATAGACTTCAACTCTTCATACGTGAGCTCAATGGGATTGTTTACCAACCCATTTACCTTTAGCTTCCAAGTATTCGCATCAACTTTGGGAGTTACGATGTTAATATCTATCTGATAGAATTGATCATTGGGGGTTACTTCTGCAGCAACAAATGAAGCAAGACCAGGTTCTGCAAATATACCTGCAATATCGGAAGGATATATTGTGGGCTCTGTAACTCCTTGATCTAATGATTTTGTTTGGTTTGTAGTTACATATGATGGCTCTGGAGGTTTAGAGAATAAAGACTCGAGTGCATAAAAAATTACCACTGATGCAATCGAGACCGTGACTGCGGTACGAAGGAACCGCCTCCTCTTAATGTCAACGCTCGTCTCCTGAGGAGAGCCCTTTTGCTGGATAAGCTCTGGTCTAGCAACATGTCTTTGAAACATCTCGTATAAAATGAAACCAAAGGCTATGTGAGGTGGAATGAGATACAAAGATATGAGTTGAATTGGTATGGGCTGGGATAGAACCTCTGTTACTTCCAAGAGGATTAAGGCTAATACAAACAGAATAAAATAGGATAAAAGCACAAGATGTAAAAAGTTAAAAAGGTATCCCTTTTGAGCTAGTTTCCTGTATGTTCTGTACAGTAAGACTCCAAGAACGCCATACAGAAAAAGATTGATAGCAATCGCCCCAGCAAATGCTGAGTATTTAGCTAAAGATCCAAGTGCCTCTACGGCTTGAGACTCAACTGCTCCTGGCGTAAGAGAGAACAGTGTCTGCGCTGCAAGCTCAGGAATGAATAATCCGCCAGCGAAGATTCTCAGAAAAAAAGAGAGCGCAAGAGCTACGCCACCTGCAGCAAGACCTATAGTGAAACACTTTGTTGCCTCCTTTATTTTTCC
This sequence comes from Nitrososphaerales archaeon, assembly GCA_036443875.1. GTDB lineage: Archaea > Thermoproteota > Nitrososphaeria > Nitrososphaerales > UBA213 > JAZFZF01. The sequence continues at coordinate 354 of JAZFZF010000044.1, read as the reverse complement.
ACACCACACCAAGTTCGATCTACCGGCGTTACCATTTTTCTGGTCATTAGATTACATCTTCCATTGAACGGGGTTTTCTTTCTTTGTATTTATTGCTTTATCCAAATCCTTCGTATCTAACTCTCGAATTTTTTGTTCAGAATATGCATAATTTTTTAACAACATTAGCTTGTGCTTGTGTACTTGACCGGTTTTTCGAATGAGTGAGCTATAAGGTCTTAGTAAGGTCTTAGTACAGTCTAAGAAAAGCAAAGTACACCTTCTTTCATTTCATTTTTGCTGACACATGATGAAAGTCCTAGTCCAGCAAGAGCAAGGATTACTATGTAGCTGCTTCCACCTCCGAAACCTACG
>JAZFZF010000043.1:0-7307 GCA_036443875.1 Nitrososphaerales archaeon | reverse complement strand
TGTCCGTGCGCAATATCAACAACGATCGCATCTGCACCTGCTCCAAATAACGCTTCTGTTCTGTCCATGAAATCACCCTTGACGCCAACGGCAGCACCTACAAGTAACCTACCCTTCTTATCCTTCGAAGCAAAAGGATACTGGTTCATTTTAGTAATATCCTTGCTTGTAATCAAACCCTTTACATGCTTCTCCTCATCAATCAAAGGTAACTTCTCTATCCTCTTATTATGCAATATCTCTCTTGCCTCATCAATAGTTATACCGTGTTTGGCAGTTACAATATTTCTTGTCATAACGTCTGCGATCTTTCTTTCAAGGTTGCTTTCAAATTTGATATCCATACCAGTTACTATGCCGACCAACTTATTGCTATTTTCAACAACAAGCAATCCTGAAACTCCAACCTTCGTCATATAATCTATCGCGTTCTTTATCGTTTGTTGTGGCGTTACAGTATAGGGTTGCTCGATTATGATACTTTCAGAACGCTTCACTTTCTGAACTTCTTCTACCTGCTGTTCTATCGCTAGGAATCTGTGCACAATGCCTATGCCACCCTCCCTAGCAAGTGCAATGGCCATGTTTGCTTCCGTAACAGTATCCATGTTTGCACTTACGATAGGTATGTTTAATGCAATCTTCCTAGATAATTTTGTTTTAAGGTTAGTCTGAGATCTAGAAATTACACTAGAACGCTTCGGGACTAGAAGCACATCATCAAATGTATGACCTTCACGTATATCCAACTATTTCCTCGCTGTCAATTAAAATCAAGGATTATAAGCCTTTGCATCAGGCATAGATCAGTCATACTCCTCTTACCAATAAGGAAATCAAATACAATTCTAGTATGAAAGTCTTGATAATACAGGTCACGTCTCCTAAAAGTCTGAGAGTCTATGGTTCCCTCTTACTAGCGGCTCAGCGTCATATCCAAGTTTGTTCAAATGTGCCGCGAGATCTATGGCATACCCATGAAATGTATACACCTTAGAAGGATTACACGTTACAACTATTGAAACCAATTCGTCAAAGTCGCAGTGATCGCTCAATGGTAATACGTAATCTAAACTAGCGGAATGCATATACCACTTTGCAAGTGCCCAACCGCTAAAGCCAATAGTAACTGCGTTGAACTTATCCTTCATCTCTAAAACAAACTTGGAATCAGAATTTAGTCGAGGTGCAACCATCAACCATGGTTTTTTACTTAGCGAGCTATCTTCTGTCTGCAAATATGGTCTAGTCTCGCCGAGGTCTATCCCTAATTTATCGTAGATGTTATTCATCTTGTAAACTGAATCGTGTAAGTATATTGGACCCCAGTGTTTGAACATGCTTGTAAGTATCTGCGCCTTTCCCAACGGATAGCCCATCAAAATAACGGGTATGCCTTTTGAATATAGATTTGATATTATGTCGTTCGCACGATCTGTGATCTCCTCTATACTCGGAAACCTGAATCCTGGCTTGCCAAATGTCGATTCTAAAATGAGCGTCTTGCATTTGGGTATTTTAGCACCATGAACAAATACCCTGCTCCTTGTACAAATATCACTAGTGTACCATATCTCACCATCTATGAGTAAACCCCTTGAGCCCAAGATATGCCCAGAATCTATTAGTTTGAAGCCATGCATTGATTCTTTAAATTTTGAGATATGATATCCTCGTGCACCCGCGATCTTGACCGTTTCAAAGGAGGTAAGAATATTTTCATCCATGCTTGGCATGTGTAAATGATCCATATGTGCGTGTGATACAAAAACAACATCGGCATCTATACTCTTGGTTGGATCAAGTGCGATATTCCTTCCGTTTTGTTGAACTACTATTCCATTGCCAGACGTAGTCACAAGAGGTCTGCTCAACTTTCAGTCTATGAAAGTATTTTCATATAAACTTGTTCAATGATGACAGCTTTATATTTAAGATTCCTTTATTAGCGTAAACAGGAAGAGCTTGTCATTTACGAATAGTTTCAATACCCTAAATGACAATACAATTCGAACGTTTGATAACTAAAACTATGTTCTATAGCCCACGACATAAGCTTTCAGGGAGAGAGTAAATTCATGATGAGCAATCCCTAGATTTTACTATAAAGGGATTATTACGTTAATACCTTCGTGAATACTGTTCCTAATTGTGCAGATGATAATCCGTTGTTAATTGTATCACCGCATATTGATCAAACTTATTCCATATACACGTAGCAATCAGACAATTAATAATGAAACTAAAACCAAAGTGATTGTTTCTTACCCATACACATCTGCATTAACCAATATTACTAATGACAAGAATGCAAAGTGATCATTATAGCAGCTGGATAAATTTATAACATAAAGATTGTATTTGGTTTATATTGATCAATCTAGTCATCCTAGTTTCTGGCAGAGGCAGCAATATGGAAGCAATTCTGCAGAAGATCAAAAGCGGAACTATCAAGAACGTGAATCCTTCTGTCGTAATAAGCAACAAGTCAAATGCTAGAGCACTAGAGGTTGCAAAGGAATACAACGTAAACTCAGTATTCATAGATGATGAAGGCAAGAAGGGTGCTAGCTGGGAATACGATAGAAAGATCTTAGATTATTTACAAAAAAAAAACATAACACCAGAAAATGGCTTGATATGCTTGGCAGGGTTCATGCGTATTATTAGCAGAGAATTTGTACAAAAATACAGGTGGTGTATATTGAACATTCATCCAGCTTTGTTACCATCTTTTCCTGGCCTAAATGCTCAAAGGCAGGCGCTCGAATATGGTATGAAAATTAGCGGTTGCACCGTTCATTTTGTAGGCGAGGGTGTCGATACTGGACCAATAATAATTCAAGCGCCTGTAGAAGTAAAGGATGATGATACGGTTGATTCTCTTACAGTTAGAATACTGGAACAAGAACACAGAATATATCCAGAAGCTGTAAGACTTTTCTCGGAAGGTAAGCTATCGATAGACGGAAGGAAAGTTAAGATTCGTTCATGACTCAACCTAAGGATAATCATACTCTGCGGAGGTTGACCATGGTTTTGCTGCGTTATCTATAATAAACATCTTGGTTGCATACAGGTCAACTCGTTCTGGTATCCAATGTCCCTCTAGTAAATTCACTATTGAACTCGATCTTCATATTCACGGTTGCAATATGTGGTGTGAAGGCGATTGGTAGACTTGCAAACCACAGAGACAATTTCTGTCTGTGACGTTACAAAAACATCAAATCCAAAATAATAGGAACAATGCAATCTCATATTCCTTCTCCTGTACATACAATACCTGCATTTACTAGATATTTCAACTAATTCAAAGAAGCTATGTCCAAGCAACAAATCGACAAAATTTTTGATCAAAACGTTCACTATAATGGATCATTAAGCAAGAACTTCCTGTTTTCATTCTAGTATTGCTCAAGTGGTTCGGTTCGTGTAATATCAAGGTCTAGGTCATGTCGCTCCTCTGACAATTCTTATTCCACATCATACACATTGTATAAACACTCTAATATCTTTGTACTTTGAGATTCCTATTGGTGGGAAAAATAATTGATGGCAAAGAGGTTGCAGGTCAGGTAAAGAAGAAGGTAGTGGCAGCAGTAAAATGCTTAAAAGATGAAGATGTCGAACCTTGCCTTGCAACTCTTCTCGTTGGCGATAATCCAGCATCTGCCACATATGTTAGCATGAAGCAAAAAGCGTGTGCAGAAGTTGGTATCAAAACTATTGATCATCATCCTCCACAGGAGTACATGACCCAGCAGTTGATCGAATTAATAACCATACTTAACGAAGACAGAAAAGTGCATGGTATACTTGTCCAGTTGCCGCTCCCACATCAGATTACTGAATTCGTTATTACAAGTATGATAGATGTAAAGAAGGATGTTGATGGTCTAACACCTACTAACACTGGTTTGTTAGCATATGATGTGGCAATGTTGAAACCATGTACCCCAGCAGGTGTAATAGAATTATTAAAATATTATAATATCAACGTGGAAGGGAAGCATGCTGTTATAGTTAATAGAAGTATGCTAGTGGGCAAGCCAATTAGCTTAATGCTGTTACACCTAAATGCAACTGTAACTATGTGTCATTCTAAAACTCCCAACATAAAGGAAGTGTGTAGACGAGCGGACATACTTGTTACTGCTGTCGGTAATAGAAAACAATTCGCAGTAACTGCAGATATGGTAAAAGATGGAGTTGTAGTAATAGATATAGCTACAAACAGGGTTAATGGAAAACTTGTTGGAGATGTTGATTTTGAAAGCGTGAAACAGAAGGCATCGCACATAACTCCCGTACCGGGCGGTATTGGTCCAATGACTGTTGCAATGCTGCTGAGAAATACGGTATTGGCAACATCATTAAGTCAAGGGATACATGTTGATTTATAACTCAAAGGACGTACTGCGTCAGGCAATCTTAAAGATCAGAACTTCATTATCTGATGAAAGGTTAGATAAAATGAGTGATAATATTGAAATGGAAATACTTGGTATTAGTGAATTTACCAAGGCTAATACCATAGCTGGCTATCATTCTATAGGATCTGAGGTAAGGACATTGAAGATTTTGAATAGGATGTTGCAGATGAAAAAAATATTGGTGTTACCAAAAGTAATAGATACAATGATATTTTTTGCACAAGTGAAAGATCTGATTGACGATCTCGAAGTAGGAAAGTACAAGATAATGACTCCGAAAGATCATTGTGAGCAAGTCGAAAATGTTGATCTTGTGTTTGTCCCAGGCATCGTATGGGATGAATGGGGACATAGGATTGGATACGGACATGGATACTATGATAGATGTTTATCAAGACTTCAAGCAACCAGCATAGGGTTAGCATACGACTTCCAGGTCTTTGATGAGATACCGTATGAAAAGAATGATTTCCGTGTTGATATGATAGTCACTGATAGAAGAATCATTGTTGCAAAATAGGTAATTAGGTTAAGGAAGCTTATTGCTGGTGACTTGATAAGCCTTGCCTCATTTTTATTTGAAAAATCACGCTTGATCCATAGAATCGTGGAACACATTTGCATAATAGAAATAAACAAAAGTTTATCGTGGCTTTGAAATTAAATTGTCTATACTGAATCTTCCTGCACCGTAAAGCAAGAACAGTATTACAATTCCTAATAATGCTGGTTCTTTCCATATGGCTGGTCCTTGAGTATAGTCGAATCCAAACATCACTTGTGATCCAATTAGAATCGCAATCTGGAAAATTGCTACTGGTCTTGTCACTAATCCTAATGCTATGAGAATTCCGGAAAGTATTTCGAAGACACCGATACCAAATGCCAACGGAGTAGCCGTTGTAGGTTCAATACCCATAGCCTGCAACATCTGTCCTATACCACTTGGGTTGTTAACTTTGTTTATGCCGGCCCAAATAAAGATAAATGCCATACCAAGTCTTGCTGCAAGTACGCCGAAATCCTTGAATGTTTCTGACGATTGAAGGATACCTATTGCTTTCATGGTAATACACCTCCTTGATGCTAGATAAGTTTTGCCAAATGGGTTCAATTCCAGACACGGATAATCAACATTTTTAAACGGAGTTAGTCTTGGGACCAGAAATTGCCGAGAATCCAACTATATTCACATATCAGAAAAATAAAAATTAGATCTATAACTGTTAAAGAATAGATTTAAGGAAAATCAGTCTTAACTCTTTAATATTGAAAAATAAAGAATTTACCCGTTAGTTAGTTTAGGTATATATCGTTAGAGTTGTGCTAGGGATAAAGGTAGCATATTGAAAAGGTTGCAGTGGTTGCACCCTCTCCACTACAGAGATCGCTTATGCTCCAATTGTAGTGGTGCCCATTAGCCATTTCTGGTGCAGCCTATGTCAGACAGAATAAGTAATTATGCGTAAGCGAAGAACGCTAAGAAGCAATTTCAATATTGGATGTACTTTTTAAGGTTCAGTTCGATTAAGAGCCTATCCGAAAATTCTATATGAGCTTTAGCATCAAGCTATCATGGCGTCAGTGAGTGTGATCGAGCATACTTGATAGAATTGGTTTTTTGTTATCGTTACAGCAATTTTGTGAATCTTGGAGCGAGTATATGCTACAAACAAGTATCTAGAAAGTTATGTTACTGCACATTATAATGATTCTCACTCATACTATACCTGCTTTCTGAACCTAGGCCGAATGAATACAAGTTTCCTTTCCATTATTAGTTTCTGCCAATCAACAGAGGCGAATACTATCATAGAAACAACTCCAAGAGAATCAAATATTATTATGCCATAAATCTCGTTCGCGAAGAGCTCTATGAAGGGTTTGAACGCTATGGACGAAATAGATATCATCACAAAATATGCTATCACCCTTCCAGACCAGAACCCCAAAAACATTCCAAAGGTCCTTGCCCTGATGATGCCATATGTTATGAATAGCAGGTTGCTTGGCAATGGACCCAGAGCGAAGATGAAGGAGGCGAGAAAATACATATATTTCTTGCCGCTCAAGTATCTGCCGAGAACGTCCAAGCTTGCCCTCCTCTGCTCACCTATGAATCTCCTTCCCTTGGAACTTATGTACGTCAAAAGAAATCTTCCACAAGTTGCTGTCGTGGCTCCTATCAGGGACAAGTGTAACGGATCGAGGGAAGGGTAGGCAACGTAAAAGGAGACGAGAACCATCCAACTAGGAGGCATCAGTATTGGAGCCACGTTCATACCGAAGAGTATCAGCAGAACGCCCAGGTATGACCAACCTAGGTCTTCAACTAAGGCCAATGAGCATCATATCAGGAATACCGGCTTATGTTATTTTTGTAGGATCAATCTGTGGCAGTTAATCGGCTTCAACCAGTTTAAGACGCGGCGGCGGCATAGGAGACACACAAATACCTTGGCCAAGTACAGACTTTGACAATTATCCATTTATTCAGGAAAACGGTTGGGAAGTAGGAGAACTCAACTGTAATCTACTCGAGCCCACTATTGTTGGTACACAAGATAATGACGTAATAATAGGCACACCAGATGCTGATATAATTCACGGTTTAGGAGGAAACGACCGCATAGAGGGTCGTGGCGGTAATGACATAATCTGTGGTGGTGATGGTGACGACACTGTACTCGGTGACACCGGATTTCGTGCAGTGGGTGGCAACGACAAGATAATCCTTGGTAAAGGTATAGACACGGCCTTTGGAGATGGAGGAGACGACATAATATTTGGCAATGATGACTCTAACTTTCTATTCGGTGGATTTGGTAATGACAACCTATGCCAGTTGTAAGATTTACCAAGGTTTTCGTA
>JAZFZF010000042.1:0-4368 GCA_036443875.1 Nitrososphaerales archaeon | reverse complement strand
TGCCAAGCTAATAACTAACCATATTCGTAAGTTACCCCCTTCTCTCCCTTGGGATGCTTCCAGTCAGTTTCCTTTGCACATGTCCCGCATTCAATGCATCCTTCATGTTGTAATACAACCTGAGACTTGAACCTTCCCTTCTCAAGAATCTCCATTATGTAACATTTCGTAGGACACAACTGAACCATGCTTTTAATGAACTTCGAATTTGGATCGATCATCTTTATGTGTGGTTCTGGATCATCATCGATTTTAATTCTGGCAATCCTTTCATCTATACTTGGAGGCTTTATCTCATAATCGGACTCGACAGTTTTGCCTATCTTTTCAGCGACCTCCATAGGAATCTTTACGTAAGCCTCATTGCTCTCAATCAGTGCAAGCAAGGTGCGCTGATCCAGCATTCTTGTAATAACCTTGGCAAATTCCAGAATAGATGCCTTCCGCAGAAGCAAGAATCCCAAGTGAAGGAATAGGTTCAACGATTCGGTAGGAATCTCTCTACACGCATTTACGAATATTCGCAGATACTCAAAATCTATTTTCTTTATATCATTAGTATACGGACTTTCATTTATCAAATCACCATAAAACCTACCCAAGTACTGCTCCGTAAAGGCATTCCTCTCCTTTGCCCTTGCGATTGCCCTTGCAGCCCTTGCAGCGTCATCTATACCAATGTTAATTCCTTCAATTCTTGTGCCAAGAAATAGGCCTCTCCCAGCAGCATCACCAATAAACAGAACATTATTTTTGTAAGGTTTCTCCATCGATGCACGTTTTCCATCGGGAACAAGCTTTGCAGAATATTCCAGCTCAACATAATTGGTTCCAAATGCAACTCCAAATTTTTCTTCCAGCTGCTTTTTAGTTTCATCCAGCCTCTGCTTCAGTTCGTCTTCGTTCTTATACAGTCCAGATTCCAAAGCTTTCTTCCTGGCATTTTTAGAATAGTAGGTGTACCGTAACTCTTCCCATGACTTGAGTAACTTACTTGTACCTAACCTTATTCGCAAGCGCTCCTCCTTTGGTAATTCTTTATCAATTTCCTTCACGAAAGGGACCTCATCCTTTATGTAATTACTTACTTGAGGGATCGTTAGAAAGCTATCAAGTAAACTGTATGGTTCAATGGCACTCTTTATGAGCGAGTCCAAATGGTAGACTAGGCCAACAGAAAGCGTGTCTTTATTCGTATAAATGAAACCACCACCGTTGTGCCCCCTAGAAATATCACCAGCAAACAGATGTGCAACTCCCTCGCCATCATTCAATTCGTACCTTTCGTCGATGATATCTTCAGGCAACCTCACTACAGATTTTATGCCCTGATACAATGCCTCCACATCGAACTTCTTCCTCGCATCTGTCATAAGAGCAACTTCGGAATTCACACCATCAGCTGCAATAACGGCGTTGACCTGTATGGGTTCGAGTTCATCCGTCTCAACTATTGTCTTGCCATCCTCCCATGCTATATTGTTCACATGAACGCCAGAAACTATACCACCTGCATTCCTCTGTGCTGCTTCTTCGGCCTGTTCTGCAAACCATCTGTTCAGTTTAACCATCAAGACCGAATAGGCAAAGTTAGTTTGATAGTTATGCGCATCAGTTAGATCGACACTATACACCTTGTTGCCGGAGACCGCATTCAGATAGTATCCAGTGATCTTCCTTTCCACAGGTGTATCTTCAAGGAAATTTTCATAAACCTCCTCTACATTGTGAACCTTAGCATCCTTGTAATTTTTAGAATAAAGCACACCACCAGTAATACTCTTGGTACCTACTGGTTTGGCTGATTCAAGTACAACTGCCTGTAAACCAAGTTTGGATAATTCTTTTAATGCAGCAAGACCCGCAGAGCCACCGCCAACTATTGCAACATCATACTTCTCCATCATTTATCACTCTTCAGTTTTTTAACCGACTCGATCAATGCAGGCAAGACATCTTCCATCCTTCCCTGTATGTATACATCACTTTCATCTTTGATTGGCGCATCTGGATCTGGATTTATGGATACAACGAATTCTGAATCTTTCATGCCTACTATATGCTGTGCAGCACCACTTATGCCGATTGCTATATAGAGTTTCGGATGTATCTTCTTCCCGCTCGTCCCCACAACCCTTGCTGGGATGAAGTAAGTTGACTTTAGAGATTGGCTTATGTTGTATGGTTGCTTTGATAATGGCAAGGAAATTGCGACTTCAGCATTCAATGTTTCAGCAAACTCTTCTATAAGTTTGATGTTGTTTTCTGGACCGTCCTTTATCCCTCTACCGAAGGCAACCACCACCTCGTGGTCTTCCAATGGCACCTCGCTCTTTATCACCTCCCGTTTTGTTATCCTAATCCTCAGATCCCTGCCAGAAAAAGTTGGTTCGTATTCAACGATGTTGCCCTTCCTGCTCTCATCTTTAAGAGGTTGAAATACACCAGGAGTTATGCTGCATGCTTGGGGTGAAAACTCACATGCAATCTCAGTATTTTTATTGTCCAAACACAAGATCTGCGTCCATAGGAACCCGCTAAAATCAGGTCTGTACATAAACAGTATCTTTTCGAATTCTATAGGCTTACCCTCCGTTTTGTGTTCATGTGTAATCGTAACATTTTCAATGACCAATTTATTAACATCAGACGCGAGTCCAGATTCCAGTTCTACCATTACAGTGGAGGATAAATGTCTGCCTATAGCGTCAGCACCAAAGAACATGTATCTAGGTTTAACATAATCTTCAGACACTTCAACTGCCTTTGCAATCGTCTTCCTATCCCTTACTATTGAACATATCAATTTGGTGTCTATGACTATCTTTGGGTACCTTAATTCTGGATGATCGGCGAATATTACAGCATCAGCGCCAGCATGTATCGCTCTTTTGCATAATGACCGTATATTATGTCCCAGAATTATTGCTATCACCTTTTCGTTCAGCGAATATTTCTTGTTAAAATCATCCATCAGTCTTCTGGCCTCGCCGAGCATTTCAAAACTTATGTTTGCAGGGTGTCCATCATCATGCTCTAAACATACGAAAAGATGTTCATACTTCATGCATATCACTTGGTGCTTAGCATCTCCACGAGTTTTATGCTGAGATCGTTAAGTTCAATCTCTTTACCAATATCAATTACCTTGGTCTGTCTGCTCGCTTTTGCCCTAGGAACCTTTTCAACCTTATACACTATAGTTGGTGAACCTCGCAGACCAGTATTCTTCATATCCACACCAAGATCCCTAGCCTTCCATACCTTCAGGTACTGCTTGTATTTCTCGATCCTCTTCATTGCGTCCCTCTGCAGCCTTACATACTTGAGGTGCTGAGAAACCGTAGTATAATGTTCGTCGTAGGAGGGATCTACAGCGATAAGTGCAGGCATCGGACATTCAACCTCCTCAAGAACATTGTATAACCCCTGTATCTCAATCAGCCTCTTTGCATGTAGCATCTTCTTAGCAACATCTATGTTGTAACCTACGACATTGCCAAGAAAGTTGAAACCTAACTTCCATGCCACCTGTGGGCCTGTCTGACCAGTTTCGCCATCAACTGCTCTATGCCCACTTATGACCAGATCGACGGAACCCATACGTTCTATGCCAGTTTTGATCGCCTCTGCTGTTGCCAACGTATCTGCACCAGCAAATACTCTATCGCTGTACAGATGCAATTCGTCAGCATCGCATACCTCCATCGCTTGCTTTAGCGCAATATCTGAAATAGGAGGTCCCATCGTGCATACTTTGATCTTGGCATCGTACAGAACTTTGGAATAGAAGGCAGCCCTAGAAGCTATTGCGCTATCGGCACCCAGGATACTCTTGGTCTGCGACCTATTGAGAGTACCATCGGCATTATAACTTACATTACCTTCAGAGAGATCTGGTTCCAGTTTCACGATCACTGTAACGTTTATAGTGTTTTGCATTTTGTTACACTACCGATAGAACAACACAGACAAAAACCGCAGGAGGGCTACATCAGTCATACTCATCACATAAGCCTCACATCCTAAAAACGTTATAAAAGTATTAGCCTCAAAGCGAGATGCCTGCAATTGCATCTTTGACGTTCTCAACACCCTTTTCGAACAATTCCTTTTCCTCCTCATTTAATTCAAGTTCAATTATTTCTTCAACCCCATCTTTACCAAGAACTGCTGGAACACCGATGCACACGTCCTTGACACCATATTCGCCACTAAGATAGGCTGCCACTGGCAATATCTCCTTTCTGTCCTTGACTATTGCGTCAACCATTTGTGTTACAGCATTTGCTGGTGCGTAGGTAGTTGCTCCCTTCAATGCTATTACTTCTGCTGCTACCTTTCGTGTATCCTCGACTAGTTGTTTGG
>JAZFZF010000041.1:0-3611 GCA_036443875.1 Nitrososphaerales archaeon | reverse complement strand
ACTGACGAAATTATCCAACATTCGGTAGACATCAAGCCTTCCATCTTTAACGTCTATGATTATCTGCTCGCTGGGCCTAGTGAATTTATCCAAACAGAACTTATCGAATTTAGCCAAAGCCAGCTCGGCATTCTTACGGCTTCTTTGGCTCTTACTCTTCCTGAAAACTCGATCTAGATAGCTCTCTTTATCGTAGGTTAATTCCACATCTGTGATAGCTATTCGCTGATATTTAAGGGAAAATAAACTAAGTATAATTCACAGGTTTATGGTCTTAAACTGTTGAAATTTTGCAAAATTTTCATATGTTCATCACATAAATTGCCGCTAGTTAACTGGGATGCGATCATGTCTTCCTGCCAATGCGCATTTAACAATCTACACTCTTTCTTCTTACAGAATGGGGTTCCTGCCATATAGTAAAATAATCCCTGTAGAACAATTCCTTTAATTACTTCTGTAAATCTTGGGTTATCATACTCTATAAACCTACCATGAAATTGTTTCTTTATGTGGTCCAAGTTTGCATTTCCCATAGAAGCAAAGTATTGTTGTAAAAAATAGAATTCTTTGGGTTTCGCCGGTGCTTCAATTATCCCACTGGTGCATATAATGGTTGGATACCCACAAATTATAGTGCGATAATGATATCTAGAGTCATTTTCACTATATGTGCATATCATTCTGTTCGTGAATACCACGTGTATATGTTCAAGAGTATTTTCTTCTTCAGGGATAAGTTCGTTTAGTATTAGTTGCATCTCAAAGCCGTCATAGAGAATCCCTAGGAACCGTTTCTCAGGAGTTGAGAGAACCTTCTTCTCGAACTCCATCTCTATCTGCTTAGGGTTATGTTTGGTAAATGGTTTTCTAGGATCGAATACTTTCGTAGATATTATTTTTTCGAGAACATGATCAATATTATCATGATGTACGAAATGTGTAAGGAATTCTTTCCTAATATCAACATCGCATTTTACCATATTCCTGACATAATCAGCAACTTCATTCATGTTTAGTGTTTTGGATGACGGTTCATCATACAGATGGATATAATTGAATCTCTGCAAATCATCAATCATGCTTTGTACAAAAATTAAAACATTAAGTTATGGAATTTCAGCTAAACTAACGATCGTGACTTCATATAACATGATTTAAGCTAAACCATTGCCATTTAACCCTGTCCAATGCATGGTTGATATAGGAAAAGTTATTGTAGTGCGATCAAAAAGATCGACTAGGTTATCAGATCTAGGGATTATCATCTACATCTAAAAGATTTTTTAATAGCGAGCCTCATTATCTGATGACACGTATTGCTCAGGGCAATACTTCAATACGACAATGGCACCATAGTCATAAAGGGTATAAACCATGTTCCCTTCGCTACTTTTGACCCTCGTACTCGTTCGTTAAGGGCACGCGCACTTTATTACACAGACATAATCGAGTACATGAGGTCAAGTGATATTGAATGCGAAGATCAAGTTCTTGACCTTATACCTTCTCCACATTTAGAAGCGAAAGGTGTTGAGTTAAGGGATTACCAGCAAAAGGCACTAAACATGTGGATTAAGGCTAGCATGAAAGGATGTATGGTTCTCCCAACTGGGGCTGGTAAGACAATCGTGGGTGTGAAAGCTATTGAGAAGGTAGATTCCTCTTCTCTAATAGTAGTTCCAACTCTGCATTTAATGGATCAATGGGCATCTGTTCTCTTGAAGCATTTCAATACTCAAATTGGGAAGTTGGGAGGAGGTGATGATGTGATAGAAGCAATAACAGTTACAACTTACGACTCTGCATACATCCGAGCAACATCTCTTGGTAACAAATTTTCTCTGGTGATATTTGATGAAGTTCATCACTTGCCGGCTCTCAGTTACAGGTCAATCGCTGAACAGTTCGCATCTCCCTTTAGACTAGGTTTGACAGCGACGATTGAGAGGCAGGATGATCTGCATAAGGAACTTCCGAAACTGGTTGGAGGCGTTGTATTTCAAGTAGCACCTACCGAACTGGCGGAACAGAAGCATCTTGCAGGCTACACTATAGAGAGAAGACATGTCGAAATGCTACCTGAAGAGGTGCTCGAATACAAGGAGAACCTAAGGAGATACCACTTGAGCATAAGGAAGTTAGGGTTCAGGATGAACTATCCCAACGCGTTCCAGAGGTTAATCATGATGTCTGGAAGGAATAAGCTTGCCAGAGATGCGATCTTAGCCAGAAATAAAGCTATGAATATAGCATTGAACAGTAAAGCCAAGTTTGAAGAATTAAGAGAAATACTGGCAGAGAACAAAAGTGTTAAGACTATAATCTTTACACAGCATAATAGTCTAGTTTACGATCTATCGAACAAGTTCTTGATTCCATTCATTATCCACAAGAGTAAGAAGGAGGAGAGGCAGGATGTGCTGAAAGGCTTCAAAGAGGGAAGATATGCAGCAATATTAACATCGAAAGTGTTGGATGAAGGTGTTGATGTTCCAGATGCTGAGCTGGGTGTTATAGTCAGTGGCACAGGCAGTAGTAGGGAATTCATTCAGAGATTAGGAAGACTTCTAAGACCAAAGAAAAATGCCAAGGTCGCAAAGTTGATAGAAATTGTGTCAAAGGAGACCAAAGAGATTGGTACGAGCAGCAAGAGGAAGAAAGCACTGGAGAGGATGAATAGGCAGAAGGGTAAAGGTTAGATATGCTTCCCCTTCCCTTGCTCAGAATTAGGATAAGAAAAGGGAGTATAACTCCTCTGTTTTGTTCCGATAAAGAATTACCGTTAGCAAAAAAGGTAATCAAGGAATTTGAAGATGCGTTGAAAAGGGCTGAGAAGAAAGACCTGCTTGTTGAAAGAATAACAACATACGAATCCAAACACGACTACAAATTGGTTAGAGGACTTTACACACTCTTGGAGAGAAGATGTGTATTCAAGAGCACTAGCAGCCTTGATTCTACCTTTGTTAGAAGGACAGTATTTGAGGAAGCCTCGAGGCGGGGATTTGCCTTAACGGATTTTGAAAGGGACGAAATAATCAACAATGTAGCATTAAGAATAGGTGTTTCTGCAAGCGATGTGGATGAAGCCATGTGGAGCGATCTTGAAGGAAATATAGTGTTGGAACAATTTGATTCTATGGATGTGAAGGAGCTTATAGGTTGGTACAACCTTTCGCTAATGCAGACACTACTCTTCAACTGTACAAAATTGGAATTTTATGTTTATGGAGGAACCAACTGGAAGCGTGTTTTGAGGGATGTGAAGAGGCTCCATCTGATTTATTACTTAGACCAGAATACAACTGGAAGTGATGGACTTACATGCTCACTTGACGGTCCATTGAGCCTTTTCAAGTTAACAGATAGATATGGCACATCAATAGCAAAGTTGCTTCCCTCAATAGTGACCTCAGAAAAATGGCATGTAAGGGCTTGGATTGTACGAAAGACTATGTTAGGAAAAAAAGTGTTTGAATTTGAGTTGTCAGATGCAGGGGCTCCTTCTCTTCGTCCAGGCATTTCACACATTGAGCAAAAAGAAAAAACGAGTGGTATTTACGATAGTAGCATAGAGGAAAGGTTTGCAAGAAAGTTTGAACAGTTTA
>JAZFZF010000040.1:0-4565 GCA_036443875.1 Nitrososphaerales archaeon | reverse complement strand
TAAAGGATAAACCATTTACTGCGTATGTTTGCAGGAACCAGGCATGTTCGTTGCCATTGCATTTGATAGAAGATATTGAGACCAACCTGAAGCGTTAACATTTTATCCCAATTAATAAGCGTGGGATGAGAAATATATACTAGAAACAACACATTCCTAAGACATCTTTCTGGAGCCTGCGGAGGCATTTATAAGAAAAGTAGTGGCTCGACCAGTCAGGAAGGTATTAAAAACGCAATCCCTCAATTAAGGCGTGGCTGATTAGCTTTACTAATATCCCCGTTAAGATATTTCTAAATTTCAGATTAACTTTTTGGCTATCTCCTGCTGTAAAACAGTATGTAATTCACTTGTCAATCTCTCTTTGTACTTCTGCTTATAGGTTTGCAACATATTCTCTTCAGACAGCAGTTCGAGCAAGTTCATTTTTCCATAGATATCTACTGCTTGTTCAACAAACACCACTTCATCTATATTGCTCATGCTTAACCGATCTATATTGTTCACAGTGAACTAATGTAGATTTGCTTGTCCTAAAGCATACTGACACCTTCGTACTTCTCATAGATCGTTTTCTTGAATTATCTAGAGTTCAAACATGTAACATATCTGACATATTTGTTCTTCAAATAATTATAACCTAGTTTTATCATATAAAGGTGGCGCAGCGATTAGGATTGTTGTATTCAATTAGGGCATGCTAATAGTTCTATAGAACAAGAATAATCAGAAAAGGCTGGACAATAAGCAGAAAAACAATGCTGTTTCTAGTGTAATATCTTTTCTGGTTTTATCTTAGGAATATATTTTGGATAGATCCATCCCTTTGATCAGACCTACAATCCCCAGAAGTCGCAGTAAGCTCATAGAGCTAGTGATAAATTTGCTATCATGGGATTCCATATATGCAAGGAAGAAACTGTAAATGGGATATCACGATAAAGCAATCTATTATGAATCGAAGTGCTAATTTTTAATATTGCTTCACCAAAAATATACAAGTGGGACTGTTAAGGAAGCACAAATGTGACATATGCAACAGAAGTTTTAGTCAGATAGAAGAACTTATGCAGCATCAGCAGGTGACCCATGGAAAGGATAGTTTGTATGAATGCAAGAGGTGTAGCATGAGATTCATAAATGGAGAAGATTTAAAGTCTCATGCTAAACGCTATCACTCATATAAGAAAAAGTAAGTCATCTTCTTATTGGTTTGACCTCACCCTGATCTACAACATTATTACTCGAATCATACGCAAACCAATTGATCACAAAATTATCGTTGGCAACCTTTAACTTAAAGTAGGTCTTCTCTCCTGGATTCAATGGTTCATCACCTACTGAAGAGGTGGCTTCTTTTGACGTTACATCGATATCGTTCCAGCTTCGAGGTCCCCTGAAAGCTTCGATAACAGAATCTGAGGTTTCTATAGTTACACTATAAATGCTGGTCATACTACTATCAGCATTTCTGACACGTATAAGAAGTAGATCTCTAATCTGCTTAGCAGCTACTCTTACATCTGTATTACCTTGATTTCCATCTACGATTCCCGATTCAACTACAAAAGCACCTTCAGCATGTGCATCAGAGTAGCTTACTTTAACGGTATATGGGCCGGGGATAATTTGCTTCCCAGCAAGCTTGAAATTGAAAATAAAATTACCATCATTGTCAACAGATAAAGAGTCTGATAGAAGGTTCTTATTATTTGGATCCAAGACCTCTATCATTAGAGGCATGCTCTCCACGAACATACTGACCCTTCCTTCTATGATTACATCATCCCCAACTTTGTATGTTGCCTTGTCTGGTTTGACCGACAGTTCGACAGGACCTTCCCCTCTTTCGCCAAGAACCGTAACAGTTCCAATCATCCATGGATGTAGAGCACATAGATACGGGTATGTTCCTGTTTCGTTGAATGTGAATTCGTAAACATCATCCAGTCGCATTATTTCAGAGTCAAATATTGTACCCCAACTTGATTCCGGAGTGCCATCGGTAACTGTATGAGCTGCATCATCAAAATTTTTCCATATTACAGTCGTGCCAACTGGAATAGTAATTCTGGAAGGCACGTAGAATTTACCATTTTCACTATTCTTCGAGCCCTCAGCTATTTCCACTTGAACCTCTTCCTGCGCATTGACATACATCAATGTATATGGGGTGAACAATACACTTAGTATCACAATTACTTTTAGCAAATACATAGCCTTTATCATCGCCTTGGGTTTAAAATCGTTACTCTAGAAATTTCAATTGAGAGTTAAAGATTATACACCATTATAAAGACAGAGTCAATTGATTAGGAACAAAAATAGGGGTTTTTTTACTTCAGTCCGTCCACTATTATAGTCAAGAAACCGTTATTGAGGTTATATCCTTCCTTGTTGGGTATCACAATTAGTTGTGTATGTTCCTTCGGCAGAGCAGAGATAGTGAATGTGTAAGAGCCCGTCTTCTTCTTTTCTACTTCAACCTCATTCTCATTTAGGATAACTCGCAGAGAATCAGGGTCAACAAATTCGTCATGACTGTCTACAAAGGCGAGGAAAATGAGTGCAGAATCTCCCTGTCTGTAGAGGTTCTTGTCAGAATTTATGAATGTATGCAATTCATTTGCCTTTATCGATGCTGTGTTCTTGGATGATCTTGAAGGAGCATACTGATCATCACCCTCAAATACCGCAAATATAGTTACGATCTCTGTCTGGTATTTCCTTGTTACGTCATTAGGCGCTCTTTCTCTAGGTGTGAATTGAGCAGTCCATGAGAGCTCAATATCACCATCTAATCCAGTTACACCAGAGGCTATAGGAATCATTTCTGGTTGTGGAGTAAATTGGTACACTGTTATTTCTGCTCCGGTTATTGGATCACCAATGATAGAGGTCAGCATTCCTTTAAACTCAACCAGATCACCAACAAAGAAATCCGCATTACAGGTCATGGAATTCGTACATCCACTCATCTGGAATTCAAGGTCCGTTTCTAATTGCCCGCTGACTTTGCGTTTCTGTTGAGCATAGGAAGCATCTGGCAGTACCGCAATTGACAGTACAATCATCAAACCGATTAGTATTACGGCTATCTTCATCAATCCAACTTTAATCGACAGTGGGTAATAATATATCTTTTGTTTTTGGGGTATGGGAAGAACTCTGCTGTGAATAAAGGTATTTCAAATAATAACAATAAAAAATAATAACAATGAGAACTTCTCCAGTGAGGGTCTTCATACCTCACCAAATGCTTTCTATTCTAAACTTTGCCGAAGAACCCTGAAACCTGAATAGTAAGGAATCCGTTGTGAATGTTAAATCCTCCCTTCTCTGGCACTATAAAGACTTGGTGATGATCCACTGTAAGTGGAGGAGTCATCACTGCATAGGAACCAGTCTTCTTCTTTTCAACCTCCAACTCTTGATCATCGTATAATACCCTTATGCTATCTGGATCCACGAACTCGTCATTACTGTCTATGAAACCCAAGAATATCAGCGCACTTTCACCAGGACCGTATACACGCTTTTCTGCATTTATATTGGTAAATATCGTGTTCGCTCTTACAGTAGCAGTCAGTTTGGCTGCTCTTTTATCTGCATAGGTGTCATCACCACCATATTCTGCGTAGAACACGACTACCTCCCTTGGGTACTTTTTGATAGTGTCCGCAAGCGCTCTCTCTACAGGAGAGAACTCTGCATTCCATGTCAGATCATAAGCACCATCTATACCAGTTATACCGGAAGCTATAGTTACGAGTTCTGGCTTTGGAATCTTTTTGATTATGCTTACCTCAGCATTAGGTAGAGGTTTACCATCAGCACTTGTCAATGAACCACTAAAGGATATAGTTTCACCTACAAGGAATGTTGCACCACAGGTCATTTGGTTAACGCATCCAATCATTTCAAAACTTAGTGAAACTGGCTTTTTCACTGCAAAGCTCCCCCTTCCTCCTGAAGAGTCTTTAATCTTTACACCAGCCTCTTCCGCAAATATATTAATTAAAGCTGTTGTAGAGAGTAACAACGCTATACCTGACATTACGACCACGACCTTCGCCCACTGCATCATCAACGGTATGATAATTCAAGGATATAACCTTTTTTCTCGTACTTTTGAGGGGTTCAACCGATAGAGGTAGAATTAAGAGAATTCAAATTTGCCTACGGTGCCTCCTTCGGGCACCAACACTGTAATAGTAATTGCTTCTACTTGTACATTATAGCCTGCTTTTGTAGGCACAACGGTTATTTGGTTATGCCCTCTTTGAAGTGGAGGCGTCACGAAGGTGTAAGACCCTACCTTCTTCTTCTCCAATTCTTCTGTTATCGACTTCAAGTTAAAGTTGACGTTCATGCTGTCTGGATCCAGAAACTCGTCATCTTCATCAATAAAGCCTATGAAGACTAACGCACTTTCTCCTTCTCTGTATTCCCTCTTGTCAGTAGAAACAAAAGTGTTTACAGAATTTACATCTATTGTAATAGTGGTCTTTTTCGTTTTAGAAAAAGTGAACCTTTCGTCACCCTCAAATTGCACAAACAACGAT
>JAZFZF010000039.1:0-3117 GCA_036443875.1 Nitrososphaerales archaeon | reverse complement strand
TGTGGTATGGTTTTGGTAGAGAACACCGAAGTGGCAATCCAACCAAGAACATTCACCAAGGAAGAATTCGAGTCCAAAAATCAGACTGGAGCGCCAACATCACTTGCAAGGCACGATATGGGTCTTTCTACAATGATCAGCAGATTCAACAAAGATGCATCTGGAAGAAAACTAGACGGTAATATGCGAGCTGTTATGGATCGCCTGAGAACATGGGATATGCGTACGCAGTACGGCACTTCAACTGACAGAAACCTCATGTTTGCATTAAATGAGCTAAACAAGTTAAAGCACAAACTTGCGTTAAGTGATCCAATAATAGAGAAATCAGCATACATCTACAGGAAGGCGCAGGGAAGAAAACTCGTACGGGGTAGAACTAAGATCGCGTTGGTAGCAGCATCGGTGTATGCTGCATGTAGAGAATTTGCAACACAGAGAACCCTGAAGGAGATATCCTCTGTGAGTGATGTAAAGAGGAGAGATCTAGCTAGGTGCTACAGACTTCTCATCAAGGAATTGAAACTGAGGCCCCCACTGCAAGATCCAGCTAAACTGGTAACAAAGATAGCAAACGCGTTGAGCTTAGACGAGAAGATTAGCCGCGATGCCGTCAGAATTCTAGAAGTAATCAAGGAGTCTGGAGGTGCAGCCGGAAAGGATCCCACGGGAATGTCTGGAGCGATTCTTTACCTATCATCTCTGAAAAACAACATATATCCTAGTCAGAAGGAAATTGCCAAAGCTACAGGTGTCACAGAAGTGACTATAAGAAACAGAGTAAAGGAAGCTCGTACAAAATACAAACATCTATTGTAATTTTTTCTTGATGTTATTAATACTTGGTAGCGTATATACGTGACCAGAGCATAAACAAGACTTCCAAACAAGTTTTTCGTCTGCGAAATAAGCCAAGTGTTCCTTGATAGTGGTGGTGATGATATGGTATCTTTTTATTGGGAGGGAGAAGATCAAGGACGATGAAACAAACGATTGGTATAATAGGTTTTGCGATTGTCTTGTCATCATTCGCATTTTTCCCACTTTACTTTCTTCCAACCAACGATCTTGAATTGTTAGAAACAAAACAGGAGAGAATAGAGATCCTGATAACATCACGAAGCTTTATTGTAGGAAATCCTCATTACGAACCAGAAAATATGACTGCAAAGGTTGGAACGATAATTGAATGGGTGAATGTAGACCCGGTTAATCATACGGTGACCAATGACGAGGGTATTCAGGGAAAGCTTGAAGGTCAGATATTTGATTCTGGTCCTATACCACCAAGATCGGAGTTTCTGTTGGACACATCAAGACTGTTGGATGATGTTTATCGTTATCATTGTACCATACATCCTTGGTCGAGAGGCATACTAACTCTTGTCACCGAACCCATAAGTGTTGCAACTGACAAAAGATTGTATAATGTGGGCGAGAGGGTTAGGATTTCAGGAATTGCTAGCATTCCTGCCTTATCACCTGATCCATCTACTCTTACTACAAAGAATCTTGTTAACGCAACTAGGGTCAATTCAGTAGTGTTGGAGGTCTTTACCTCCGAGAACGAGCTATTTTTGACCACGGAAGTGCCAACGATCAATAGTGGAAGGTATAGCTATTCATTTCTCGTTCAAGATCCTGGTAAATACACCGTCAAGGCTACAGTAGATGATTTTTCAGCCAGTACAGTGTTTGAGGTTAGGCAGTTGTCAAAGGAAAAGGTGATGGTGGAAGGAATAAAGTTTGAAGATGCAAATGGTAAACTTATAGAATTGGCTAAAGTTGGAGAGAAGATCTTCATAAAAACTGAGATCGAGAATATGCTACAGGCAAACCAAGATTATGTATATGCTGTACAGGTAAAGGATAGTAATCAGGTAACGGTTTTGCTTGCGTGGAAGAACGGTTCTGTTGCACCACTTGCTCGTTCTACACCAGCTGCCGCTTGGACACCAGAAAGCGAAGGTACGTACAATGTCGAGATATTCGTATGGAGTAGTATGATAGACCCCGAACCGCTTTCTACACAAATGGGAGAAACAACGCTAGTTATTCGGAAATAACTAATATGTAATGACTTGTGGATTGATTGGATCTTAATTGATAAGAATATGAAATAACTTACATTACCTGCATTTTGAGACCTTTGTATCTGTTCCGTATAGTTACTTCAGTAACTCCAGCTGCGTTTGCAACATCCTTTTGCGTCTTACTCTCACCATTCATTACGCACGCAACATAAAGTGCTGTTGCTGCTAGTCCCATAGGGTTCTTTCCTGCAGATATCTTTGCATTTCTAGCATTCTCCAAAATCTCAAGAGCTTCCCTTCTAGTCTTCTCGCTCAGACCAGCCAGGCTCGCTATCCTAGAAACGCACTTTTTTGGGTCGACAAGAGGCATCTTCAGGTCTAGTTCTCTAATCAAAAGTCTGTAGCATCGAGCAACGTCTTTCTTCTTTGCGTTGCTGGCGTTTACAATATCCTTTAGTGTTCTAGGTGTTTCAGTATCCCTGCAGGCAACATAAAGGGTTCCTGCCAACAGTGCAGAGATCGCTCTGCCTTTCACGAGGCCCTTTTCAACTGCTTTCCGATAAATATACGCAGCTTTTTCTATTACAGCATCACCTACAGCCAACTTGTCCTTCAGTCTATCAAGCTCGCTGAATGCTTGTCTCAAGTTTCTGTCTACTGGTTCATTAACCTGACTCCTGCTGTCCCAAGTTCGTAAACGCTCTATCGTACTCTTCATTGAAGCTGATAATGGTTTACCGGAAGCATCTCTGTCTACGGGACCAATTATAGTCGCCAAACCCATGTCGTGTATAGCCAAAGAGGTCGGGACGCCAGCTCTGCTTCTATTCCCATACTCTTCTTGGGAAAATGATCTCCATTCCGGACCAAGTGCCTCTACCCTTTCTGTTACTAGATATCCACAGTTACCGCACAAAACCTCACCTGTAGCACCGTCAGTAACCATTGGGCCCTTACCACACCTTGGGCACCTATCGCTAAACGCAGAAACACCATTGCCCATTTTCTCATCTCACAAAATTAGTAATTTAAGTTAGGCTGCCCTATCACCCATATAAACCATTGTTGATATGGATGATACAGC
>JAZFZF010000038.1:0-4793 GCA_036443875.1 Nitrososphaerales archaeon | reverse complement strand
ACACTGCATTCAGGGGATACAAGATGATCGTCTTCAGCGACTACAGTAAGCACAGGCATATCTAGCCGGCGTAGATCAACAACTTTGTTACCGAGCTTCAGTTGGTTCTTCACAAGTAAATTCTTTTGATAAATATCCTTGATCCACTGTCTGAATGTCTCGCCAGGTATAGGCGGAGTATCGTAAAGCCATTTCTCTATACGTAGGAAGTTTTCTACAAAATCCTTATCATGGACTCTGTTGGCAAAATCTATGTATTTTCTTAGGCCTTGCTTGAATGGTTTAAGTATATTATAACATAGATACATGAACTCGGGGGGAATATTCCCAAAATTATCTACTAACAAGTCAGCATCTATATGCTTTGATAGATTGCCCAGGACCGTAGTATCTTTGTCCACATCAATTACAGGTGATGTTAAATAAAGATTCTTGACCTTCTCGCCGTGAAGCGATGCGTACATCGCAGACATAGAACCACCCATACAATATCCATGGAGCGAAACCTTTTCTTGTCCAGAAGCGTCTTTAATCAGGTCTACGAAATAGTCAATGTACCGATTAACATAATCGTCAAATGTTATATACCGATCTATCGGCTGTGGTGAACCCCAGTCTGTCAAGTATACATCAAAACCATGTTTCAACATGCCTCGTACCCAGCTCTTGTTTGGCTGCAGATCCAGTATGTAATACCTGTTTATCAGAGCATAAACAACCAACAATGGTATAGGGTGTGTCTTCTCGACCATTGGTTTATAATGCAACAACCGTATGTTCCTACCTTTATGAACGATATCAGCAGGTGTCGTTCCTACATCGATATTTCCTATAGATTTCGCATGATCGGAAGCTTGTATTACACCTTGATTGAATTGTTGCATATAATGCAGTATAGTGAAGAATATTTCAGAATAATCCTTTGAGCTCATGCTACAAAACCTTGGCTATATCCTTCTTTTTCCCACCAGATACATCTTCTATATTATCTGAAATTTCTTTGAGTTTGTTCTTTATACGTGCAATTTCCACGTAAATACTCTCAATCTCACTTCGCGTTGGCATTTCCAAATTCTTAGAGCAAATTTCAACCAGTTTCTGTATGTGTTTATTGAACTTTACTTCATGTTCCACCAGCTTCCCAAAAATCATGGCAAAGTCTTCTGAATCAAATAAAGTTGTAAATTCTTCTTCGAATATATCTATCCAGACCTTTTTTACCGTCTCCCTTGACTTTTCATCCTTGATATCGATAGGACATTTGATCATTACCTGCCTAGTTGCTTCCATCCATGAAGCACTAACCTTTGCGTAGTACTGCGCCAGCATCTTGTTAAATTCAGAAAGTTCTTCTGCAGCATTTGAAAGCCCAGCTGTGATCCTGGGTGAATTTTTGAGCAAACCAGCAGCAGGTCCTATGGTTGGTATATCAGGGGTTCTATTTTGTATCCAGTTAAGTACATCCACCCAAGAATCGATCACGTTTTTGAATGGATCAGAATTCTTCGTATCATTAGATTTCGACTGAGCTTCTGTCATTTATACCCCTTCTTTTTAACATACATACATATTAGTACCCTTTCAAAGATGCCGTCCGCAATAGCAGTGTTATATGTTATCAATTGCAGGAGAGTGCAATTATGATTAATGTCCATAGTCAATATACACATATGTAAGTTGTATATTTTTCGCTTTACAGAGTAATGCCTTGAGAGAGGGAGTTCGTTTATTATCCTCGAATCATTGATCTAACTTAGTTCATTGGGTGATTTGAGAAAGACGGAGCTTTGCTCTTCGCTTCCTCATAGCCTTGAGGATAGCCTGTGTACCGTAATAGAGAGCATAATAGGGACAGAGATACGCCCATTTGGGAACTTTCTCTTCATCTTCCATGTTTATCGAGAGCGTCATACGCATATAAGTATCTGGCCTTTAATCGTTAAACTTTGATTTGAAAAAATTAGTTAGAGTAGACATGGCTCATAAGATCAATTCTCTTTGATCTGACACTCTATTGCTCATATTGTTCATAAAAACTAGATAAGAGCTGGCTAAATCGTCCGTGATTACTACTGCCTCTATGCTCAAGTTCACCCTCTTACATATCTTATTATTCTCTTGTCTCTGTATTGAAAGTCTAATCGTCTTCCCTCTTTCACCATATAATCATTGAGTACGAAATCTTGCAACTTCGAATGAATTTTCTGATTATTTAGCTCTACTGATGCCACTTCCTGACCCACTCAGCGAGCTGACACAGTACGGTGTGTAGTTCCCATCCTTTTTTGGTAAGTGAGTATTCGACTTTAGGTGGCGTTTCAGGATAAACTTTTCTTTGGATTATATTCCTACGCTCCAGCTCCATAAGTCTCTCCGTCAGGCTTGTTGCATTTATTCCATCGATCCGCCTCTTCAGCTCATTGAATCTAACAGGTTCTTTGAGTCCTAATGCATGTATTACTGGCACAGTCCACACTTTGCTAAGATCATTCCATGTATAGTGAAATATTTTACACTTCGAACGAAGTGTATCCTCTGCTATTAGTTTTTGGTCTGATCTGCCTGACTTAGTCAAGTTGTCTTTACCTAGTTAGTATAACAAAACTACCAAGTATATAAGCATGACTTACTATAAGTATATGGAGAAAAATCTTGACATTAACACCGCTTGAAATTCAGATGACTGGAGCCGTTGAGACTCTGAGTGATAGTGTAGTCAGTGTAAATAGTACTAGACTTGCTAGGGATCTTAGATTTGGCATTGTACCCATCAAAGGCATGGGTACTGGAGTGATGATAGATGCGAAGGGCTATATCATTACTAATAATCACGTGATCGAGGAGGCAGACAAAGTTGAAATCATTCTCAAAGATGGTAGAACCTTCATTGGTGACGTAATTGGTGGAGACCCAGCAACCGACATAGCATTGATAAGAGTTGAAGCCGATAACCTGCCTGCAGCGAATGTTGGAGATTCAGAGAAGCTAAAGGTAGGGCAAATAGTACTTGCTATAGGCAACACCCTGGGTCTATCAGGAGGACATACTGTGTCGGCGGGGGTAATAAGCGCTCTTGGAAGGCCATTGCCGGGTACTGATTTTATTTTCGAGGGATTGATACAGACAGATGCTGCTATTAATCCTGGGAATAGTGGAGGACCATTAGCAGATCTCGGTGGCAACGTGATCGGTATCAACACGGCAGTAATAGCTGCTGCGCAAGGAGTAGGATTTGCAATACCAGTAAATACGGTCAAAAGTGTTACTGAACAGATACTAGAAAAGGGAAGGGTGATAAGACCATGGCTTGGAATTTACGGCACTGATCTAAACTCGGCGATTGTTAGACGATATAATCTTCCGACGAATTCTGGTGTGCTTATCATGGAGATTGCTCCGGACGGTCCAGCATATGAATCTGGGTTACGGGTTGGTGACATCATTACACAAATAGGGGAACAAGAAATAAGGCAGATGGGTGATCTGATAGTTGTACTCTCGAAGCTTTTAATTGGAGATGCGATAATCTTATACTTTGACAGAATGGGAATAAAGCACAAAACATCACTTAGGCTTATCGAAGCTCCTATACAGATGATTAGCAAGAGTAGGTAAAGTTGGACCAAAGTTGAAGTTACAGGTAGCTCAAGCGGAATAGGATTTACAATATCATTATTGTCGACAAGAAGTGGATTCTATATGTTAAAAAAGTAGTAAAGTACCTTGTTCAGTGACAATCATCTCTATGTGTTGAACCATCCCATCTTCGAAATGCTCTTGTGACATGGTCTTCTTATGCTCCTATGCGGAAATGTATTAAATATTGTTGTATGTAGTTAGGTCCTTCCTGAATCGAAACGATCAGATCAGGTATTCTATGATGAGTAATTTGAAACGGAGTATCTTTGTACAACAAAGACTTATTCTTAACCTTACAAGATAGAGCGGTGTAGATAGTAAAAAACAACTAACTGGGAATGCGATCATGTTTATTTAGCAGAATACGATCTGTTCTTGCAATGATTGAAAAAACTGTGGGTATCGATAACCTCAATATATCCTATAAAGAAGGAGGACAGAAAGATGGTCCAGCGATCCTGTTACTGCACGGCTTTCCGACATCATCACATATGTTCCGTAATCTCATACCTGCCCTAGAGGACAAGTTTCACTTGGTCGCACCTGATTACATAGGCTATGGGAAGAGCTCAATGCCATCTGTAGATGAATTCGATTACACATTCGAGCATCAGACGGAGATCATCAAGAAGTTCACGGAGGAGCTTGGACTTGAAAAGTACAGTCTATATGTCATGGATTATGGTGCACCTATCGGATTTCGCCTTGTCTTAAAGCACCCAGAAAGAGTCCAATCTTTTATAGTACAGAACGGTAATGCTTACGAAGAAGGTCTGCTCGAATTCTGGGATCCAATCAAGGCTTGGTGGAAAGATAAAACAGACGAGAATGAGAAGAAGCTACATTACCTAGTGGCCGCGGAGACCACAAAGTGGCAGTACCAAAATGGTACACGTAACCCTGATGCCATCGACCCTGATAATTGGATTACTGATCAGGCTGGGCTCGATCGTCCTGGTAATGTTCAGATTTAACTGGCCATGCTCTACGACTATCACACCAACTTGCCATTGTACCCAAAATTTCAGGAATGCCTCCGCAAGTATCAACCACCAATGCTCATTGTGTGGGGCAAAAACGACTATATCTTCCCAGAAGCAGGTGCACATCAATATGAACGTTATCTCAAAAATGTTGAGAAACACATACTTGAC
>JAZFZF010000037.1:0-3511 GCA_036443875.1 Nitrososphaerales archaeon | reverse complement strand
CAGTGTAGGAGAATTACCGACTAGATTCCTTCAAGTTGATGTACAGTCGTCATCTGTCGTGAACGCCCTAGGGGAACCTATTGGCGAAGGACTAGTGAATTCTCCCATAGGCATACAGACTGACCTTGCAAACAACGAAGTACAGGAGATACCATTAACTTACATAGTACAGGTGATGGATGCTGAAGGATTCACTGTAATGATATCATGGATAAAGGGAATCACACTAAAGCCTGACATGAATATCAGACCAGCAGTATTTTGGATACCAGAAACTCAGGGCAATTACAATGTAGCAATTTTTGTGTGGGAGAGTCTTGAAAATCCCACACCGCTCTCGGAACCAAAAACGCTGAGGATAACCATTGCACAGCAAAGATAGCAAACATCTGTTATAAGCTGTTTGATCCTTGTCCACCACTTGGAGAATTGTTACTTGTAATGAGAGTCATTTCTGTCCACTGCATATCCACGCCCTTCGCATTTATTACCCTCTATCTTTCCCACACTTTCGATTACAAGGGCGCATAGATCTTATATTTAAAATTGCGAATGCAATTCTAAACTATTTACAAATACACTCTGTACATTCTATCTAATAGCTGAACCTAAATTGCGTAATGTGTTCCTCGATAATCACCAGACTACTGGGAGATTTACCGATTTCAATCACCCGCCTTCTGAGAAATACTGAAACTCGTTCTACATAAGGGGAGCTTGGGTGCTTAAATTCGTGATAAATCGAACAAGTTATTATTGTATACCATAATGTAGCATGGGAAATTGAAGAGCTTTGACTATCCTTACCTAAATCCTCATCTTTCAACAAGATAATTTATGGTAATATTCCTAGGCCAAATTTCTTCTGAAATTGAAAATTGACCGAAGGAATGGGCTAATTGAGGGGCCTAGTATCGAACCGTAGCCATGATGCATCTTTCAGTAAGCTCAAAATCAAGAGGTATTTCTTCGTTCTTTTCAAAGATAATAGAGAGAAGCTGTTTGAGGAACTCAGAGAATTTCATTCCCGCATTGTGTACAATTTCGATTGTCTTTTCGCTCCCTTGAGATGATATACGGCAAAATGATGCAGGTGCCAAGTATCTTTCCAGCACATCCAAATAAGCTTCGGCATCATTGCTGTGTTGCATCACGAGAACCGAATCTCTGATTATCTGGTAGGTTTTCTTTGCAAGGACATGTATTTTCTGATCATCAAATACATCGAACATTTCCATTACCAACCCTTTAGGTAAGTGTAGAATGCCCAGAGGCTGCTCGTATACATTAAAATCTACATACCTTTTTAAAATTTGATTAACCAGAACATTTACTGATGTTCCTTTCATCCCTGCATGCCCAACTACTTCTTCCAGCACTCCAATGTCTACTCGAAAACTCATACTCTTTGTCCTTCGATTATTATCTGGAGACAGGTGCTGACCAAGGCTCAGCATGTAAGTAATATTTTATGTTATAGAATAATTTATAATACATGGGTAAATAATATTTTACAATTAACTGTAAGAGTTTTTACATAATTTACAGTGCTTTGATAATTTGTTGAACTTTCTAGTTTGATAACCTTACGCTGATACATTTTTTACTTTATTGTAAAATACTTTTTGGTTAGCAACACCCTAAAAGACCTCTTTCATGTATTCTCTTCCCCTCGGTGGGAAGTCGGACGCCATTCTTCTAATCGTTCGTTCGCTTTTTTGTTATTATTATTGGATTCTTATTATATCGTAGAGTTCGAATGTGCGGCAATCTATATTTGCTCTAGTCATTTCAAAACTTGGAAACTATGTTATTCCATTTTTAACTAGATAATGTGTCTAGGTACAGCGATAAAAAACCAATGGTTTTTTATGTAAAGAAGTCGCATGTCCTACAATGCAAGTTTCTGAGGTTATGATAAAAGATGTCATCACTGTTTCTCCCGACGATACTGTTGGCAGGGCACTGAGTTTAATGATTGAAAGCAAGGTTCACCAGTTACCCTTAGTAGAGGGGAATACCTATCTGGGAATGGTATACGTTAAGCATTTCATCGAGGCTAACGTCTTTCCAAAAACAACCAAGGTGAAGAACTTCGTGGTGAAAACGCCCTCGCTGAGCCTGAACGCAGAGATCTGGAACACAAATCAGGTCATAGTAAAGTCTGGGCTTAGGGCATTACCAGTAATAAGCAATAACAAGTTGGTAGGCATAGTTAGTGAAACCGATCTTGTGCTTAATCAAGATCTAGGCAAAATGCTGGTGGATGATGTTATGCATGGAGCTATAGTGATCCCTGGAGATTGGTCCCTCAGCAACGCTCTATCAATTATGAAGAAACAAAAGATTTCCAGATTGCCTGTAATAGACGGAAACGACAAGCTTATGGGAAGTATGGATACACTTGATATTGCCAACGTCTTTAGAGTTCCAAAGGAGAGGAAGAGCGGGTCAAGAACCACAAAGCTATCTTCTGGTTCGGAAAGGATTGATCTTAGGAACGTAAAAGTAAGTGAAATAATGCATAATGCTACGCCAATAGAAGAAGGTTCGAAACTTGTTGATGCGTTTAAGGTCTTGAAAAGAGCCGAAGAGATAATTGTTACACATAATGATACACCCATAGGCATAGTAACACCAAAAGACATCATAAAACATCTGGTACCAGAACGCGGAGAACCGATGATACACATATCATCTCACATAGAAGATGAGAGTATCAAAACAGAAGTTATTACTGAAATTTCAAAGTTCTTGAAACGTATGTATAGTAGGTTCGATCAAATTTATTCGGTTGAGGTTGCCGTTGATCGGTATAAAAACAAAAAGTATTCCATACATGGAAAGCTTATGACTACTGAAGGACTGATCACTGCTAAAGGTGCTGGATGGAACATTAGGAATACAACAAAAGAATTGATGAACCGTTTGGACAGAAGGACAACTTTGAGGTCTGCAAAATGAGGACCGTCAAAAGCAAAATAGCAGAAAACCAGCAAAATTGTCTGTCAGTCTTAGGTAACAACTCAACAAATAGCCTTAGCCGATAGCACCGCTGAAATAGCAATCAACTCATTACATTGACTGTCTTTACTAAGCTCCTACTACCTCTACTTCACGGTCAAAGAATATCTCCTTACAATTGAATTGTTCTATCTACCAACATATTTCCCTAGTATGAATTGTACATAGAAAGTGATTGGATCATATAGTAAGGAGTAGAAAACACAAGTCTCGTGAATTGTTCAAGTTTCCTTAGATTAGAACGAATGATTGAAGCGAATATGTTAGAATATATCTTTTCTATTATTCAAGTAAAGGGAAATATGTGGGTAGACCATACAAACGTAGTGGGCCTGGTGGGTTTGGTGCAAAAATCTACACTAATTCAATGCAATATAACTCTACATCAGAAGGCTCTGTAGAAACCATACTATAAAGACAGTCATTCTGTGCATATTATAAGCAATTACCCATCCATTCCCTTTTCTATCAACTGGTAGAACGTGAG
>JAZFZF010000036.1:0-5778 GCA_036443875.1 Nitrososphaerales archaeon | reverse complement strand
CAACAGAATTAGTGCTTTTTTTCAATGTCATTATCCTGCTTATCTGTGTTATAGAACCTCCTTCAGTAACTGGCTCGTTATCTATACCCCTACAGGCATTGAAAATATATATGCCATTCTTTTTGCCAAATGTTTCTGTTAAAGTGTAAATATCTAATTTTTCAAGTTCACCTATAGTTTTTACTCCTATCTGATTCAACCGTTCTTCCGTCTTCTTCCCAATCCCAATAATCTTACTTACATTCATATCTACGAGGAAATTTTGAATCTCATCTGGTTTCACTATCGTGAGACCATCTGGTTTCTTAAAGTCGGAAGCGATCTTTGCAAGTAGCTTGTTCGATGCTACGCCTATTGAGACCGATAAATTTAGTTCATTTCTTAATTGTCTTTTTATTTCAAAGGCAAGTTCTTCTGCCTCGGTAAAATCATAATTCGATCTTTCACTCACATCTATAAAAGCTTCATCGACCCCAACTAGCTCGAACTTGTTGGCTTGATTTTGGATCACCTCCATTGCTTTATCAGACATCTCTTGATAGTAATCGTGATCAACAGGTAGCAACACAACTTCCGGAACATCCTTCAATCTGTTCTTTGCAAGTTTGATAGATATCCCGGATCTTACATCGTATTTACGTGCTTCATAATTAGCAGTGCTAACTGCTCCGGAATCTTCTGTTCTACCAGAGTATACACAGACAACAATTGGCTTCCCCTTTAATTCTGGTCTTCTGAGTTCTTCACACTGGGCAAAGAAGTAATCAAAATCAATATGGAAGATTATCATTTTCTTTGTACTCTCACTCATTAGTTATTTAGTATAAATAAGACAATATGAAAATATCTGTAACTGTCTAAATCATGAGTTGTGTTGGGAATGAGTGAAGATTACCCCGTTATTTTGAAGGAGGATGGCATAGTTGTAAAGCCGAAGATGATGAAGATTGATGAGATATATCAGTGTGTTTATCGGAACAAATTATATCTTTTTTTCAAGGATGAACATGAACTGTTAAATTGTTATGAAGTTGAAGATAAGCAGGCTGCAGAAGATATCAAGACCAATCCAGATTCTGATTCAATAAAGAAGATTCTGGAAAAATATTTGGAAAAGCAGAGTGGAAACAGTAACATTTGATTCAGCAAACTGTTATATAATGCCTGACGGGCTAGGGGAATATGGATAAGGCAATGAATGTGATCTTCATAGGAAAGAAACCTCTTATGACGTATGTAACAGCATGCTTGGTCCAATTAGCAAATGAACCAAATGTGACCATCAAGGCCAGAGGCATGAGCATAACGAGGGCAGTAGATGTAGCGCAAATAATTGTCAAGAGGATGGATTCACTTGGGTACATGATCAAGAATGTGCGCATAGATTCTGAACAGATGGAGTCAGAGGACGGCAAAAAAAGGAACGTTTCTACGATAGATATCGAAGTAGCTAGATCGCAGTAACACCATCATCATTCTTTTCCTTTTTCATTTCTAATAGCTAAAAGTTGTGCAAGAGTAACGCGTTTGTTGTCCCAAATTCTACCATTAGCAAATATGTTTGGGATGAATCTAAAAAAGAAATTAGACCGTATTCAGCTGTATTTGTCAGATAAGACATTCCAAAAACATCTGGGCGTTTCGAGAGACATCATTCATAGCAGTACCAGAAAATTTTAGTACAAAGTTATTACTAAGCATCATTTATTACTAATGAGTTTACTCACAGCTACGATGAATCTTCACTTCGTATACGTATCACGGAGTGATGAATACAAGGAAAAGATGAGAGACGCTTGGCCTTATATTTGCCAGATGGCGAAATTTTACCATTGGTGGCTACAGAAGAAATTCAATTTGTATTATACGGTTAATGTGGATGTTCTGGTAGTAGAAAAGGCAAGGCTGATGCGATTCAGGTTTGGAATGAGCGACCTCATGAAACATCATGAAGAGAAAGACGAGGATCGTTATCACTTCTATCTTTCTTACTTTAAACCCATATGGACCGATTGTAGTGCAGGTTTCTTTACAGATAACATGGGTTTGATTCAATGGAAAGACCATTATGCGGAGGTAGAAAAGCATAGGTTCTTTGCGCTGGAAAATTGTGCTAGAGTGTCACATGTTTTACTACATGAAGTAGGAAGACAGAAGCATTATGATAATAAGACGTTCAAGGAAGAAATACATGAGCAGTGGGATAAACACCTGTACGGTGTAGAGGAGTTTGAGTTTTATGATCAAAAGTTCAAGCTTGTTACCGATAAAGAAGACTGGATGTTCGCTACAATGAAGATCGTAGAGCATAAACCCTAAGAGTTTTAGTTTGCGAATCGACGTATGGAAGTTTCCACACCAATATATTGTCCATAAATACTAAAACTTAAACTTGTGAATGTATGTAGGGAAAATATGGGTTACATTACTAATGATGAAATAGAGAAATATATGTATGGTCTTTTACCTGACAGTCCCCTCGTGTTGAAAGAGCTGGAGGTATTGGCGGAATCCAAACATATACCGATAGTTGGTCCTATGATCGGTAGACTGTTGTATATACTTGCAAGTGCGTCAAATGCCAAACGTATTTTGGAAATAGGAACAGCGATAGGGTACTCCGCTATATGGTTCGGTCTTGCCGTAGAGAGAAACAAGGGCAAGGTCATAACAATCGAGATCAATAGTGATATTGCAAAGGAAGCCGTAAGAAATATCAAACGTGTGGGACTTGCCAGAACTGTAGACGTTATCATTGAAAATGCATTAAAAATTATACCCAAAATAAACGACAAATTCGACATAATATTCATAGATGACACCAAAAAAAATTATCCCAAGTATCTTGACCTATGCATAAAGCTGCTCAACAAAAATGGTTTGCTAATAGCCGACAATGCGCTGTGGAGAGGAGAGGTTGCGCTCGACAGGAAGTCTGAAGATGCGGATGCAGTTGCAAGGTTTAATGAACTATTGATGAGAAGGATGCATTCTGTCATTATACCAGCAAGAGATGGCATTGCAATTGGCGTTAAGTAAAATACTTGTTAACATCGGTTACATTTCGGTTTGCAGCTCAAGTACAAATTGCAGGCTACTGAACAGAGGAGATAAACATTACAATTATGAAGCCATTACAGAACCAGAAGAAGATCAAGTGTTCCTTATTCGATATAACGTTCAAGAATGAGGAATTGTACTATAATCAGTATACACAAACAATTAGATGTTTCCGTCAAGCATGTTACGCACGACATTCTTTCTGATGAGTTCAAATCTAGCTGAAGTTTCTATCATCTCTAATGCTTTTTCTATCGCATCTTCTCTGAAGAGCTCCTTTACCTGCATAGCAATATTTTGTTCTTCCTTCTCATAGTAATCATCGTAATCTTTTGTATTCTTTTTTGCTTGTATTATCATAACATCAAAATGCTCTCGTAATTTTGGCAAATCTTCCTGCTTCAGACCCTTTTCAGGAATTAAAGGTGTCATTCTCAAATTTCTATTACTGGCAACTCGTTATAAATTATTGTATTAGATGAAACCTTCTTAGAATTACACAATAAATATATTGTATATTAAACCTTACAAGATGTCTTACCATTGAGCATAGAATATTATCAGAAAGCTGGCAAGATAGCTGCTGAAGTAAGAGAGGATACAAGAAAGCGCTATCATGTTGGCGAAATGCTGTTTACTATATGCGAACGCGTAGAAAACATGATAAGGGAACGCGGTGCAGAACCGGCATTTCCATGCAATGTAAGTTTGAACGAAGTCGCGGCTCATTATACGGCTGAACCAAATGATCAGAATGTAGTTAAAGATGGTGATGTATTGAAGATTGATTTTGGTGTTCATATTAATGGTTACATTGCGGATACAGCAGTTACTGTATGTTACAACCCAAAATATGATTCGTTGGTGAATGCAACTGAAATTGCACTACATGACGCGGTCAAGATCGTTAGAGCGAATGTGAAGATCAACGAGATAGGTAAAATTATTGAGCATACGGCAAGCAGAATGGGCTTCAAGCCAATACACAATCTGAGCGGTCATTCCCTCGGACAGTATACCATACACTCTGGCAAATCAATACCTAATATATGGACTATAGGAAACTTTAGTTTGATCTCCAACGAAGCATATGCTATAGAACCCTTCTTTACCACTAAAGACGGTAGCGGAGTAGTTTACAACGGGAAGGTTAAGAACATATATGCAATAGCAACCAGAAAAAGAACTGGAGACAAAAATGCAGATGAGTTCCTAGATTATCTGTGGAACAGGTTCAAAACATTACCTTTTACACTTCGGTGGACACTCAAAGACTATGAAGAACAGGAAGCGCGTAAAATGATGGAATTTCTTACAAAGAAAAAACTCTTACATTCCTACCCTATTCTGGTTGAAGGTAACGGAAGATTTGTGGCACAGGCAGAACATACACTTGTACCTACTGACAACGGTGTAATCATTATAACACGTTAAGCCTTCATGTATTCAGCATAGATCATTGTTACCAATGTGGAGGACCTACATTTCGAACATAATTCTCCAATCTTATACACAAAATCCCCAAGCTTGAAGGTACGTTTCGTCTTTAGTCGACACTGCTGGCATTCCTCAATTGTATAAACTATAGGCTTCTCCTTCTCTTCCTTGTTCATTGTGCAACACCTAGCGTATTTCCCACGCCTATTATTAACACTTTATCACCTTCCTTTGTTTTGTCATCTATCACCTTAAAGATAGACTTGCTAACTTTATCAATGGATTCAGCAATCTCCTTCTTCATTACGGTAATTGCATCCAGTATTGATTGCTTGACTATAATTGCATAGACCGGCACCCCATGCTTGGTTGCGACCTCCTCAATCTGGAACCTATCTACACCTATGCCTCCTATAGCTGCGCCTACGCCCTCTGCAAGCTCACCTGTTTTTTCACCCTCAAGCTTCAATGCAGCATCTATCATTATTATCGAATTTACATTTACGCTCATTTCGTTGATCAGTTTCTCAACAGCTGTTCCAGGTTCACCTACACTACCCCCGGGACCTTCGGCCTTCATAAGATATAGTGTCCTTCCATTGTATTGATCCTCGCATACAACAGTTTCCTTCGCAAGCGTTCTTTTTTCCTTATTAAGCATCATCTTTCCTACGATCATAGGTCCTATACCATCACCAATGGGTTGTCCAGCTTTGAACGCACCTATCGCTTTCTTTAATGCTTCAGCTTCCTCTAGGAGTATCGGCATTATCATCTGTAATTGCACGAGGAAGAACATACTCCCACTCTTCTTCCCCATGAGGTAGAAGTGTCTTACCACCTTGAAGATCAAGTGTAGTAGAGTCGTCGCTTCTAGTATGTTCTCCATCTTACTTGCAGTTATGGTATCAATGGAGGCAGACAGGTTTCTCACCTCCGCCTTCATTCTATCGTCTCTTACACGCATCAGGTGTTGCAGTTTAGGAACTATACCGTTAGGATCCATGTCTACAGGCATTATTGTAAAATACTCCATGAATTGATCAATCCTTTCTGTAGGATCTGTGTTTGGGGATATTGATTTTGCATATTCTATTGCCTCCTTCCTAGAATAGTCCCTCATGACCATCAGCTTTTTCATAGACTTTGATACGTCCTTAAGCATCATCCACATCTGCAGTTTCTGTCCATACAGCATGAAGAAAAATATGGGTAAGATCCATATCAGGTAAATCCACCATTGGGTCTCGCCTCCCTCGGGTAAGAATGGGTTGAACTGTA
>JAZFZF010000035.1:0-3405 GCA_036443875.1 Nitrososphaerales archaeon | reverse complement strand
CTGAATCCATATCCCATGCCAGCTGTATATGGGCCTGTGGGTGATCCCAGCCAAAATCCATACCGTTGATCAAGTACCAATGCTTGGGTATTTCAAAAGGATCACACTTGAGTAGGTTTTCATCATGCTCATAGATCAGTCCGGCACCCATTAACGGGACGCCACGTGATCTCATGGCGCGTTGATAGGGTGGATAAATGGACAATATAGCTTCTTTGGTATCTTCATCCAGGTGATAAGCATCGTCCCATGTTGCCGTTTGCAGATACTGGAATGGTGACGGATCATCCATAAATCCACACACAAGCTCTGTCTTACCGTTCTCTGGCGTAAATGTCGATATCCCCCTGCCGCCCCTGCCTTGATCACCGTTCAATGTCCTGGTGATAACCTGTGGATAAATCTCACCGTCTTTGGGCTCCTCGTCAATATGGTACCAGTCAACCACATCACCCATCAATGCGTGTTGCCCTTGGCTGTATGACCAGAATTGACATACTGCTATACCGTGAGTATGTGTAACCCTAACTTCTCTCATTGCGCCAGATGTACCCGTCATTGACCGGCAATCAACAATCTTATCGGCTGGCACCAACCCGCCACGGAATTGACCGCCTGAGTATCTGCCAAATATCTTGTGTTGCAGTAGATCCCGGGTCTTTTCACCCGAATATCCCAATAACCAACACATAGGAGGAGCGTCATATTTATAACCCTCCCAATCATCAGGATAATCACCGGTTAGGTGGAATGAATCTATGACACATCCAGTCAATGACTTACCGACTTGGTTGGCAGCCATTAACATACACGCGGTATATTGGGAAGTTGCAGCGTTGAATCGATGCTGCCAGTCGTAGAGGGCATTGTAAGTGATCAGTCCTTTGTTACGCTTGTTTCTTCTTATCTTCTCTTCCAGGAGTTGAGCATATTCAAGCTTTTGTGCTTTGTTCATGCTCTCGTTCCAGTTGTTGGAGCTTTCTGTCTAGCTCATCGCTGGTTAGATCGGTTAATCCTATGTTACCACTGTGCTGTACCTTGTCGTTAAATATGCCCAAATGTCTTGCTAATAGTTCTAAGGAGGCCTTCTTATCGCTTACCTTGACTTTACGCCTTGTTATTGCTGTACCCTCTTCGCCGCCTAGTTTGTCCTCTGTGACCTCTTGAATAGCCGCTAGATCATCTCTGCTCCACTCGGTTAGCTCCTTGGTGACGCCTTTCTCATCAATAACATCCTCCATGTTGAAAAATGCCAATTTAGCCAGTTCTTTTACCACTCGATCACTAGTAACTTCAGTTCTTTTCTCTCTTTTTTGCATTAAAGACGACATATAATCCTGTATGTGAAGTTTTGACAACATCTCTGTAGCTATCTGTCTAGCGGTTTTTTCACTATATCCTGCTCTAATACATGCTTGCGCACCATTAAGATCAATAAGATACTCTCGGCAGAATGCTTCCTGCTTTACCGTGAGTCCATCTTTGTTTTTACAGGGCCTCCTTACTCTTTCTTTCTTCTCTTTTGGCATCTATTGCGCCCCTATTCTATTCACTTTATATCAAACAATGTTGAAATATGCTTTACCAGTTTTATCGCTTGATCCTCATTTATATATGATACTTTCTCATGAATGTCGCCTGGATGAGATGTTATGCACAAGGTTCCGTCAACATCATCCAATTCAGATTCTATCGCTATATCGGGACTTATATGTAAATCATAACTTCTAGCCATCTATTACCTCTACTCTTTGATGTTCATCAGTCATGATCTTAAAGGGATATGCTCGCAGTTGCCATACAGGGTCTCATAAAGATCATGCTCTTGTGTGGTGGTGCACCTACCGCATTTTGGAGGTGATTCGCCCGCCAAAACCTCTTGCTCAATTACCGGCAAAGAGGTCGCCATATCCAAAAGTACCTTATTTCGCCCATTAAGAACTAGGAGCCTAATAGCTTCGGATTCTTGACTAATAGTCATGCTTACCGCCTGATAAATGCCGAAGTTCTGATGCGGCTGGCTTCAATGAATACCCAGCCTCAAATACATCAGCGGGTGAGAATGACTCATAACTATCTTCGTATTCCACGTAATACCCACCAACATAAGGGTGATGTTTTTCAATATACTCATTTTCCACAACGATAGACCAGTTCTTCTCTTGATCTTCATCTTTAAACCATATGGCGGTTTGTTCGTTATAGTCACCATAAGGCATCATTTCTATAATCTTCGCGGCCTGAACTGTCTTGTGGCACTTGTAGGTTTTCAATGTCATTATCTATTACCTCTATCTTTAGTGTCTATGGAGCATATTACCCTGATATTCAATCCATTTTCCAGACCTTCTCAGCAAGCATTCTATCGCTAATTCTGTTTGCTTTTGCATTCTGCATGCTCCGGTCTCTAGCCTTGAAACCTGCTTAATTGACCAGCCTAATTCACTTGCTAACCCCGACTGAGAAAGGCCCAACATCTGCCGGGCTTTGCGCAGGGCTATTGCTTTTTTGATGCTACCGCCTGCTTCATTGCGTCCGAATAATCAAAATCTGCGCCTGCTTCAGTTAACACGTCAAGATGAGCTTCTAGGTTTTCATCGCTCGAACCGTAACCCTCTTCTTCAGCTGCATTAATTGCGTAAGCGCTAGCAACCATTTCAGATGTTGCGTCTGTTGCTGCATCGTCGTTAATCAGACTGACAACTTGATCAATTGAAATACAGTTTTCTAAAGCGTTATTTGCAATTTGGATACTCATTTTTCTGTCCTTCCTGACTTTGAGTTTCGGGCCAATCCCTCATCTCTTAAAATCATTATAGACATTTATTCTACATAACACAAGAACTTTGTTCTACTTTTTAAATTTTATGCCTTTTTTGAGCAAATCAATAGTGTCCATGAGTATATCGTGCGTTATTGCTATGGGTTTTTTTGGGATGCCAGGGAAATGTATTATCTTAGTCATTAATCATCCTCCAAATCGATAAAACTGCCGTCGTCATCATTACCGCAATCCACTACCTTATATCCTGTCCCATAAGGGTCTGTGAATGTATCGCCCACCTTTATTCCTTTTTTGTGCTGAATTATCCATTTCCATAGCTTATAACGTAGATACTTAATCATTAATCACCTCGAATTCACTTTCAATATTGAACTTAATTTTTGCCAAAATAATTGCGGCTGTCTGGTCATCACTAGTAGAAATATCATCAGTATGTAATCGCTCTACATAATCTAATACATTCTTTTGAGCTGTAACCAGTTGATTAATGTGAGCTGCTTGTGTCGCTACTTCGTCTTCTGCAAGCTCTGCCCTACAACCCCATGCCTGCTCTGTTCCTGTGCTGCTTGTCGGCAACCCGGTCTCTTTGTCTTGTATGATTCCCTTGCTGGCGCAGATAT
>JAZFZF010000034.1:0-7198 GCA_036443875.1 Nitrososphaerales archaeon | reverse complement strand
CACTTACAGAACCCTTGAATTTTCTATACGCATCAAGCAACTCCCTTACTTTCTTATGTAATGTTTGTTCATCGATAACATATAGTGGTGTTCCGAATTGTTTTACTATTTTAGCAAGATCTTTATTGTTGATGAATCTGTTTAGGTTAGCCGCTTGCGATATCTGTAAAGTTCGTACGATTTCTCCCATCGTTTTGCAAGCTTACTTGAAAAATATTTATTTAAAAACATTTCGTTTGATATGAGATCAAAAGAGATCAAAAATTATTTGATATGAGAACAAAAATTTTAGATCCGTCTGATCCTACTCCTGCCAGTTTTCCTGGGAGCTATGTTGCCAACTTTTCTTCCAGGTGGAGCTGTTCTAGCGACAGAAGTTTGTTTGCCAGGGTGCTGGTGCCTTCCACCACCGTATGGATGAAAAACTGCTGCCATTGCAACTCCCCTCACTTTAGGATACTTCTTCCCCTTGGCCTTCATTGCAAAGAACCTTTTACCAGCGCGAAGGAATGGTTTTTCGGTCAGGCCTGCCCCAGCCACAATGCCAACAACCGCTCTACACCCAGGATTTAATGTGAGAAACTTTCTAGAAGGCATTTTTAACGTTACGCCGTTTCCGGCATGGGCAAACACGCTTGCCGACGAACCAGCAGCCTTTACCAGCTTGCCACCATCACCAAAGTTTCGTTCAATATTGCAGACGATAGTACCGTCTGGTATATTCTTTAGATTTATAATATTCATGGAATTTATAGGTGCATCTGCACCTATCTCGATCTTACCCCCCACGAATGTACCTTCTGTGGCTGGAATGTACGCATATTTGCCATCGTTGAACCTGACCTTAGCTAAAGGTGCATCCCTGCCAGATTCGTGGACTATATCCACAATTTCTCCAACATGATGTTCTTCAAGCACATAATTGGGATACTTTGCCGGGACAATCTTATTTGCAGTAGCTGCCCTAAACTGTTTGCCCCCACGGCCCTTCTTCCGAACTTGAATACGCTTACCCATGGGTAGGCAAGTTAGTGAAATTACATGATTTTAACCTTATGATTATACTATATGTCTTATGATATCTCTTAGATTAAAACCAAAAACTCTTGATGCTTCTTCCAGATGTTTGCTAGAATCTGTTCCCAAAGCACATCGCAGTGCAACAATCAGAATGGGAGAGAGTTCAAGTTTCCTCATCGCAGTGTTAATTTCTGATTGCATGACTAGATCTTCTTCCACCAGCCTTCGAAGCCTGTTTGTTATCACCTTTATTCGCATATGTAACATTTTCCTCCTATCTGTTATCTCCTCGAGGCTTTCAACATTTACAGGTGTATTTACTTTGTATTCCCCAGAACCGATGTACAAGCACAATATGCCATTTTTTGAAGTGTATCCTACGATGAAAGGTTTACGGACCATGTAAAGATTCCTAACCTTTGGCTTAGAATTGACCTTTATTTCCTCAACAAAGCCGTTGCTCTTTAATATCGCTAAATGTTTCATGACAACTTGTTGCGTACCGCCAAGAATCATTGCGAGCTCTTTGATGCTTCTAGCTCTGATACTTGCCAGCTCCAACAAGCGCAATCGAGTTCCAGATCCTATGATCTGCAGCAGTTTTGGCAAGCCAGACAACAATCATGCTGGTGTAGGAACGTTTTAGCTGTAACTTATGGTTACTAACTAGTGTTTATCTGAATAAAAGAATCAATATAGATGATTTGTTCGAAGCGTTTGATAGGATGATAGAGGATCTGCAGAATGACGTTGAACAGTCCTTCAGGGAAGTTGGTAGTTAAGGTAGCGAATCAAAACCCCTCATGTACGGGTTTATAATGACTATAGGCCCCTATGGGAACCCGTGATACAGACGTTTGGAGATAAAGAGATCAAGGCTGGTTTCAGGGAACCCATTTTCGACCAGTTTGTTAGAGCCAATACAGACGAAGTAATAGTAACCATTGAGATGTAAGGTATCAGTAAGGAGGAAATTGAGTTGAATGTAACAGAAAGTAACCTTTTGGTAACTACTAATGCGGAGAGAAAGTACAGATCACATATCGGTCTGAAAGTTCCTGTTGATCCCGAGAGTGCCAAAGCTACTTACAGAAATGATAAACTAAATGTGAGCTTGAGAGTTAAAGGGAAGAGTAATAAAGGTA
This sequence comes from Nitrososphaerales archaeon, assembly GCA_036443875.1. Classification (GTDB taxonomy): domain Archaea; phylum Thermoproteota; class Nitrososphaeria; order Nitrososphaerales; family UBA213; genus JAZFZF01. The sequence goes on along the minus strand of JAZFZF010000034.1, from coordinate 5,033 downwards.
TAAAGATAAGTGTTGAGTGAGAAATATCATTGAGCCAGAATACACTTTCGCTTAAAGTGTTAGAGGCCTACACAAGGGACGTCGGTAGAGGTGTAGCTAGAATAGATTATGATTCTATGGACTCGTTGAGTGCTTCCACTGGTGATGTTGTAGAAATCAGGGGAAAGAGGAGAACTGTAGCAAAATGTTTGCCGTTATACCCGTCTGACGAAGGTAAGGGAATAATCAGAATTGATGGTTTGGTTAGAAACAACAGTGGTATTGCTATTGGAGATACCGTTATAGTTAAAAAGGTTAAAGCCGTGCCAGCAGAGAAAGTAATTGTTGCCCCACTGGAAGCAATACCACCAATAGATGAGCGTTATCTTGCTGATGCCCTTGAAAGTGTTCCATTGATCAAAGGGGATAACGTGATGGTTCCATACTTTGGCGGTCGGCTTACGTTTCAAGTCATAGGTGTCAATCCAGCTGCTGACGCTGTTCTTGTTAATCAAAAAACTATATTCCAGATAGCTGAAAAGGGAGAAACCCTTAGGGGTGTTCCCCAAGTTACGTATGAAGACATAGGAGGGCTAAGGGGTGAGACCCAGAAAGTAAGGGAAATGATTGAACTTCCGCTAAGGCATCCAGAAATTTTCGAAAAACTTGGTATAGAAGCTCCGAAAGGTGTGTTATTGTATGGTCCACCTGGTACAGGTAAGACATTATTGGCTAAGGCTGTTGCTAACGAAAGCAATGCGCATTTTATTAGCATAAGTGGTCCAGAAATCATGAGCAAGTTCTACGGCGAAAGTGAAGCCAGACTTCGAGAAATATTCAAGGAGGCGAAGGAAAAGGCCCCAAGTATAATATTCATCGATGAAATAGATTCTATTGCCCCGAAGAGAGAAGAAGTTACTGGAGAAGTCGAAAGGAGGGTAGTGAGCCAGCTGCTTTCTCTGATGGATGGTCTGGAAGCAAGGGGAAAGGTAATAGTCATCGCTGCCACGAACAGACCGAATGCTATAGACCCTGCGTTGAGAAGACCTGGTAGATTTGATAGGGAAATTGAGATAAAGGTACCAGACAAACGTGGTAGGCTTGAGATATTACTGATACACACGAGAAACATGCCACTAGCCGCTGGCGATAAGGATCAAGTAGAGCCGGAAAGGATTGCTGCTGTGACGCATGGGTTTGTAGGTGCTGATCTTGAAGGTCTTTGCAAGGAAGCTGCAATGAAGTGCTTACGAAGACTGCTACCAGAACTTAACATGGAAGATGAAAAATTACACCCTGACGTACTTAACAAACTTATAGTTACAAAGGACGATTTTGAGAATGCTATCAAAGAAGTCATGCCATCTGCGATGCGGGAAGTCTACCTTGAAACTCCAGATGTCAAGTGGGAGGAAGTTGGTGGTCTTGATGATATCAAACGCCAATTACAAGAAGCAATAGAATGGCCAATGAAATATCCAGACTTGTACAAGAAACTAGGGCATAACATACCAAAGGGTATACTATTACACGGTCCAAGCGGTACTGGTAAGACATTGCTTGCCAAGGCTGTTTCTACGGAAAGCGAAGCCAATTTTATTAGCGTACGAGGGCCCGAACTGATATCAAAATGGGTTGGTGATTCTGAGCGAGGTATAAGGGAAGTATTCAGGAGAGCAAGACAGGCATCACCCTGTGTGATCTTCTTCGATGAAATAGATTCAATTGCTCCTATAAGAGGTATTGGAGGCGAAAGCATGGTAACGGAACGTGTGGTAAGTCAATTACTGACCGAACTTGATGGTATACAATCCTTAGAGGGAGTAGTTGTGCTTGCAGCTTCCAATAGATCAGACATGTTAGATAGTGCTTTGCTACGACCGGGCAGGTTTGATAAACTGATCTTTGTGCCAATGCCAGACAAGGGCGCTAGACAGAAGATACTGGAGATTGCAACCAAGGATAAGCCGTTAGCAGGTGATGTTGATCTGCAGAAACTCGCTGAGATGACTGAAGGATTTAGCGGTGCAGATGTTTCGGCGGTAGCTAATACTGGGGTCTCTCTGGTGCTACATGAACATCTAGCCAAATACCCAACACCAGAAGAAGCTACAAAGCATGCTGAAGAAGCGTCGGTATTCTTCAGACATTTTGAGGAAGCGATAAGGAAGATAAGACAGCAAAAGGAAGGAAAGATGGGGGAGAAGGTTACTGTTCCATACTATAGGTAAGCAGCAATAGTTTTATTCGGAGTAATTTCGTTAGCCCTACTTGTGTGGAAGAGCTATGAAAACCTTATAGTATAGAAGCTTGCCGTATATGTTCGACAATTCGGTATCAAGACTTGTCATACTAGCTTCATTATTTTCCATCTTTCTCTCCAATTCTTTATACAAAGTTACGTCTGAATCCTCTGAAACCCCTACTCACACCATATCCCAAAAAGACCTCCACCTTTTTATTCCTCGTTATTTTCCTGTATATACAAATTCAACTTATATAGAGGTCTTTAAATGTTGGTTGAGTACACAATCTTGATGTTTAATAGAATATATTTAGTAATTCTTTAATCTAGCATGAGCATTTACCTGCATCATGCCAGAATTGACAGGATATAAGGGCAAAACACTAACTGTATTATCTGATCATAAGATAACTATCGGAAACACTATACTGGTAAAAACTCCTGAGGGTGAATACACTGGAATTCTCATGCCAAGATATGAATTTTCAGATGATAATCATATCGTAATAAAACTTAAAAATGGTTACAACATCGGAATAGAAACTGATAAAGTGGTTGGGCTAGAAAGTGTACGAGATAAAGATGAGGAACCAAACAGGGGTGAGAAGATCAAGGCAACGATTGATCAAAATCTGCCCAAAATTTCAATGATTAGCACTGGAGGTACAATTGCTAGTAAGATAGATTATAGAACAGGTGGTGTTAGAGCCGCTCTTACAGCAGAAGAACTTTATACTGCTGTACCAGAATTGTCGAACTATGCGAAGATAGATTCTGAAGTACTTTTCAGCGAATACAGCGAAAATCTGTCACCAAAACACTGGAGTGAAATGGCGAAGAAGGTTTATGAAAAAATTCATGATGGTTACGATGGTATAGTTTTAACTCATGGCACTGATACAATACACTACTCTGCTGCTGCACTGAGTTTTGCATTAAACAATGTACCAATCCCTGTAGTTTTGGTTGGGGCCCAAAGATCTTCAGATAGACCGTCTTCAGATGCTGCGTTGAATCTTATAGGAGCAACACAGTTTGCATCAAGGGCAGATGTTGCTGGTGTATTTGTTGCAATGCATAACAGCACTAGCGATAATGTTGTAGCAGTTCATGTGGGGACACGTCTTAGGAAAAATCATACAAGTAGTAGAGATGCATTCGAGTCGATAAACCTTTCACCAGCAGCTTTTGTCAACAGTGAAAGTATTGAAATACAACTAGATTTTTTACCTAAACGAAAGAAACTTGACATGTTTGAAGTAAAACCAAACTTCGAAGAAAAAGTTGCGTTGCTGAAGTACCACCCCGGTATGGATGGAACTGTGATTGAACACTTGATCAACTTGGGCTATAGAGGTCTTGTAATAGAGGGAACCGGCTTGGGTCATGTTGGTAGACAATGTTTTAATGCACTAAGAAAAACTATTGAACATGATATGCTTGTTTGCATGTCGTCACAATGCATATGGGGAACGGTTAGGATGACCGTATACGAAACTGGAAGAGATTTACTAAATATTGGAATCATTCCATTATCAGACATGATCGGTGAAACAGCATTGGTCAAAACAATGTGGGCTCTTGGAAATTCTAACGATAATGAAGAAGCGAAGGATTTGATCTTGAAGAATATCGCAATGGAATATTCTAATGTAACGCCATTTGATTAAATTTAAGCTTTAATACCTCATTTCATGCTAGATTACTGAAGAGTTGAAGAAGGCATTAAATCCTTATGAAGTAGGGCTTAAGGTTGGGTTTGAAATACACCAGCAATTAGCAACAAAGAACAAACTATTTTGCAGGTGTAAATGTTCTGAAGTGCAGGATTATGAAGACGAGTTTGTAAGGAGATTAAGACCAACACAGAGTGAACTTGGAGATTATGATGTAGCAGCCCTGTTTGAGTTTAGAAAAGGTAGGTTGGTCAAATACCTTACAAGTAAAGGTACCAGTTGTTTGGTAGAAGCAGATGAGGAACCACCGCATGCTTTGAACGATGAAGCTTTTGATACTGCATTGATAATTGCTCTTGCCCTCAAATCGAACATAGTTGATGAGGTTCACGTCATGCGCAAGATAGTTATCGATGGCTCCAACACTACGGGTTTTCAACGCACTATGCTGATTGCAACGGGTGGAACAATTGAAGTTGATTCTAAAAGAGTGAAGATAGAGAGTATATCACTTGAAGAGGATGCGGCCAAATTGATCTCTAATGATGGTGCGGCGCGAACATTTGGATTGGATAGACTTGGAATACCACTGATAGAGGTTGCACTTGAACCTGTTACGGGAATTCCTAAAGAAATAATGCATATAGCATTAACGTTGGGACGACTTATGCGTGTGAGCAGAAGAGTATCAAGAGGTATAGGAACAATTCGTCAAGATGTTAACATATCGATCACCGGTGGAGGTACAATAGAGGTCAAAGGTGTACAGAAGCTTGATCAACTGGTTAATGTCATAGAGTTTGAGATGATGCGCCAAAATGGTTTGTTTTTAATCACAAAAGAACTTGCAAATCGTGAAATAAAGACTGATAACATTGGTGATTTAACACTTGATATTACTGATAGGTTCAAGAATTCCAGTTGCAAGGTCATCAATAAGGCGCTAGAAAATAATGGAATTGTAATGGTTGTAGGACTAGAGGGTTTTGCTGGCATGCTGTTATACGAGCCGTATCCAGGCATTAGATTGGGTAGAGAGTTCGGAGAGCTTGTCAGGTTCTCCGGTCTAGGTGGTGTTTTCCATTCTGATGAACTTCCTGCTCATGGAATAGGTGACAGTGATGTTGGCGCTA
>JAZFZF010000033.1:0-2910 GCA_036443875.1 Nitrososphaerales archaeon | reverse complement strand
ATACACAGGGATTGCCTGTTGAACTGCAAGCCGAAAAAGAACTGGGCTTATCAGGTAGCAAGGTTGAAAACCTCAAAAACATTGGTATTGAGAAACTTATAGAGCAGTGCAAACAACTTGTGCATAGATACAACGAAAAATGGGTCAAGGTAGATACGCTGCTTGGCATGTCTTTTGATTATAAAAAGGCCTACTGGACGTACCATGACGAATACATAGAACGTGAATGGCAGTATTTGAAAAAAGCATGGGAACAAGGCATACTTGTAGAGGGTGTCCAAGTAGTTGCATACTGTCCAAGTTGCCAGACATCTCTAAGTCATGCAGAGGTGAGTCAAGGTTACGAAACGGTTCAGGATCCATCGCTATACTACAAGGTCAAAATTACTGATGAAGATGTATATCTCATCCTTTGGACAACTATGCCCTTCACAGTTGTTACAGATGAGATGGTTGGAGTTAATCCTGGGGCTGACTATGTCTACATTAATGTTGATAGCGAAAAATGGATAGTAGCACAGAATAGACTGGAGTACTTGATAAATGAATTAAAGATAAAAGAATATTCCATAATAGAGAAAATCAAAGGTAGTTATCTTGATGGAAAGAAGTACATCCATCCTCTGCTTGACCAGATCCCTGGTTTGAAGAAACTAGCTGATAAAATACATGTTGTGGTTGCAGAAGATTTTGTAGACATAGAAACTGGAAGTGGTCTAGTGCACCTTGCACCAGCAAACGGCGTACAGGATTTTGAGATCGCCAATGCTAGGAAGATACCAATTTTCAACCCAATAGATGATCAAGTAAGGTTTACTAAAGAAGCTGGTGTATTCGAGGGTATGTTTGTACGCGATGCGGATCAGAAGGTGGTAGAGTGTCTAAAGGAAAAGGATGCAGTAATCAAAATAAGTAGAATAAGACACGAATATCCAACATGCTGGCGTTCCCATCATAAGTTAGTGTGGTTAGCACGGCGTGAATACTTCAACATGATAGACAAACTTGGAGATCTCGCTATACAAGCAGCTGAAAATTTAGAGTACTTTTACAGTGAAACAAAAAACAGGTTTATTGGTATAATAAAAGAAAAGGTTCCGTGGTGTGTTTCAAGGGATCGTGTATGGGGAACACCATTACCCATTTGGGTATGTTCTAAGTGTAAGCACAAAACTGCGCTGTTCAGCAGAAGGGAGATCGTAAGGAAGGCAACGAAATTGCCCGATGGAGAAGAATTTGAGCTGCATCGACCATGGATAGATCGAGTCGTAATAAAATGCAACAAGTGCGGATCAGATTCCTACCGTGAACCCTTTGTGCTGGATACATGGCATAATAGTGGTGCCGCTCCATATTCTTCATTAACTGAAGAAGAATATGAGGCATTCATACCAGTTCCCTTTCTAACAGAGGGAATAGATCAAACAAGGGGATGGGCCTATACATTGCTTATCGAAAATGTTATACTCAGTGGAGATGCTAAAGCACCATTCCAGTCATTTCTCTTTCAGGGACATATTTTGGATAAAAATGGTAACAAGATGAGTAAGAGTCTGGGAAATGTGATAGACGCAGTTACACTACTGAATAATCATTCAGTTGATCTCATACGTTTCTACTTCATGTGGAAGGCAAGCCCAATCGAGGGATTGAATTTTGGTATAGATGAAATGGAAAAAAGACCTTATCAGGTCTTAAGCACACTCTATTATGTGCATGTTTATTTTAAGCAGAATAGTAGTTACGATAGTTTCAATTCCAGCAAGAACGGTGTAGAATGGGCATCATCAAACAAACTTACACGAGAGCCTGAAATATGGTTGCTCTCTAAAGTACAGGAATTGATTGAAACCGTTATCAACGGCTATGAAAAATGTAGGTATCATGAGGCTGCAAGGGCGATTGAGGAGTTTGTGATAAATGATCTGAGTCAAACTTACATACCCCTGACCAGAAATGAGATATGGGACGACAGTAAAGAAAATTTGAACAGAAGGCTTGCGATCTATGCTACACTTGAAGCAGTTCTAAAGATCATAGACATAATCCTGCATCCGATAACTCCATTTATCACAGATCATCTTTACCTATCATGCTTCAACGGAAAGAAAAGTGTGTTGTTAGAAGATTGGCCTAGAAGGGAAGAAAAATTTATAGACAAAGTTGTTGAATGTGCTTTCGCTACCCTCAAGGAAATTATTTCTATTGCTGGCGCCGCAAGGATGAAGGCACAATTGAAGCGTCGCTGGCCATTGAAAAATGCATATATATGTATAGACAAGGACAAAGTTCAAGCATTGAATTCCGTACAGGAGTTTCTAAAGGCACAACTGAATGTAGTCGAATTCAAACTCATCGGTGTTGAAAAAACAGGTATAGGGGCAAGTATACTTGCTATGATAACTAATGGCCTACCGGTGACACCTAAAATATCACTAAAACGTGCTAATATTGCGCCAAAAGTAAAAGCGGATATCGGTATTGTAGAGGAAGAATTTGCAAATATTGATCCAGTGGAATTTTTAATGGCACTGGGAAGTAGAGGAGAATTTAATCTAAGATATCATGGGAAGGATTTAACTATAACCAATGATGATGTGGAAATTGGGTATGAAACCAGCAATGGTTTCGTGATGGCAGAACGTGAAAATATCTTTGTTTTGATATCTACCGTTCGAGACAGGGAACTCACAGCAAAGGGTCTAGTTAGAGACCTAGCAAGGCGGTTGCAGTCATTGAGAAAGCGGAGAGGTTACAATCCTACAGACATACTTGGCACCGCCTACGTGGCAAATCTGAGTGATGAACTATTCGAACTTATTGAAGGAATGAAGGACGAACTAGCCTATCTGGTACGCGTAAAGAAAATTGAGCTAGTGAGAGATAGGAAACAAGGTATAGAATGGGTAG
>JAZFZF010000032.1:0-4580 GCA_036443875.1 Nitrososphaerales archaeon | reverse complement strand
GATAAGGCTTGGGATATGGGCTTGGTTTGCCTTCTTTAATCTCAAGGGTGAGGGTTGTGTCACGCTTTATGCCCCCACCTTCTCCAATAATCCCAATGGTGAAATTTCCTTTTGGCGTATCGGGTGACGTATAGATAGTTAGGTAGGATGAGAACGTTGGATCACCGGTAATCTGGTTCAAACTAACCTTGGTCGTCTTCAATAATTCAGATTGTTGTGTTCCGACCTTTAGAGTAACTGGCTGAGCTGTCCCATGCTCCAAGGTTACCGTAACCCTCGTCTCTGTTGAACGACCGGGTACCACCGTCAGGTGGGCGTCACTGGTTCGAATGCTAAAGTCGAAGGATTCCTCGGGTGGTGCAGGACTCGGTGCAGGACTCGGAGTGGTATCAGAAGTTTCATTAACAGATACCGTGGCTGTGTAAGAGTCTACCATTTCTCCGGAAGAAGGCTCACAGCGAAATTTAATTTTATATTGCCCAGGTTCCGTTAATGTCATCGATTTGTCTGGGGCTACAGCAATAGGTCCGTCTACAGAAGCGATGTAGTACTCCGTCCATTCATCATTGATCGACAACAAAAATGTAACTGTGCCAGTATCATAATGCTCACCTCCCGCAGTTATGTGGACGTTACTAAATGTGATCGTAAGCGGAGGGTCACCAGAAAATGTGTCAAGGTTGAAAGTACACGCTCCGAAGTTAGCATAAACAGGTGTTAGGAACGTGATTGCAAATATTGAAGTTAATAAAATAACCATCGTTAATGAAGAAGAAATTATTCTTCCTTTTCTTACCAATTTATGCGTAAATTTGTAGACTGTCAAGGTAATTTTCTTCACACAAAGCTATCATCATCCATTATATCGGATCTTTTTGCCATGTTAGCATATTTGAATAACAGTAAAAAGAGAGCAGTCTGTAACATAATATTACATTCAACTAAGTATTTAGACTTAGTATTCCACAACTACATTAAGCAGACCTGTGAGGGCTCGCTTGTCCACAATAAGATTGAGATATAATGAACTCGTATTGAATGATAGTATGTAAGTACCTATGGAAAAAAGAGAATTGTTTTCTATACTGCTATTGGTTATTAACTATTACAAGCGGGTATTAAACAGGATTTGCTTGCTATTTTGCACGTGATCGTTATTCTGGTTTATCACATGTGTTTGTTACCTGTGATCAGTCTAAACTTCTTCATTCTTTTCAATGCTAACAAAAGGAGCAATTCTCAATCCCAAGCTATTACCATGTTAACTTTGCAAATCTTGCTGCCTCCTTCTCTGGCTCTTTCGCCTCCTGTATGGATCTACCGATTATAAGGAAATCGGAGCCGTTGGCGAGTGCCTGTGTTACATCTCCACCCTGAGGGTCAATACCTGGCGAAAATATTATCACCTTATCTTTTAGACGTTCCGAGTACTGCTTTATTACTTCAGGAACTGTCGCACCAACGATTATAGCGTCCGCCCTCAGTTCCTCAACCCAGTTTAGAAGGAGCTCGTACATTCGCATAGTTTTACCACTTTTAGGGTTCAATATCTTCACTCCGTAAATGTCTCGTGCACTCTTATCACTCTGGTGAACAAGTGCTATGACACGTAGATAGAATCATGGCTATGAGTAATGCGAAACATCGCATGAAAGCGTTGAATATTTAATATGCCTCCTTATTAATAGACAAGAATGACTACCAGACATAAACAAGTTGAGGTTGTTAAGGACACGCTACAGGTACCGACCGGTATTGCGGGAATTAAACTTACTTTCTACAACGTTGATCACCTAGGCAAAAATAACCACGTAATACATGGAAGCTTCTGTGTACACCAAACAAACACGGATCAAATTCATGATATAAAATTCTATGTACTCGACGAATTACAACTCGTTAATTGGTTCCTCATGAGCATGCGTTCAACCTATTATAGTATAATAAATGACTGTATGTATTATAGTGGTCAGGTTATCAGTAATAATTTCAGATTAGGTATCACCAGTAATAGCCATATTTATTTTGCTCTAGATAATAGATATTCTACCCTTGCTGCAAAACAGGTTAGTGTTTCGATACATGAGGAATGGGACGAACAACTTTCATCACTTGACCTAGTAACTACTATGCCACCAGATGACAAGTCATTGAATGACGATGTGATTCAAATGATAGAAAGAAGTAAAGGTAGTCTAAAGATCATTTCTCCGTATATAGATATGTCGTTCATAGCTGAAATACTGAAAAAAATAAAAGAAGGTGTGAATATCCAAATTATAACTAGAACTAGAAAAGAGTTTATTGGTAAAGATAAAAAAGCCTCTTTTGACTACATAAGTCAGAATATTCAGAAGAACCACAGGACAAACGAATATGTTCATTCACGAATTATAATAAGAGACAGCAACGAGGCTTTGATATCATCCGCTGATTTAACACAAGATAGCTTGGTAGGTCAATTCAATGCTGGAATAATAGTCTCTGAATCTAACGTCATTAAAAAATTACTTGACTATTTCGAGAAGGTTTGGACAAGATCCTCATTCGTATAGACTGTTCTTCAGAAAAGGTTGATAGAATTATTGATATCGTTGATGGTTTTGTCTAGTGTTTTACATGCTTTACTATCCCCTGATTGTCAAATGTAACATACTTCACAGAACAAATGAACAGATTATCTATAATACAAGTTACATGTTCTTCCCAATGGATTATTCTCTATAGAACGAATGACTGTATTCTTCATAGTTAGTTATTACTCAGTTGATAGTGAAAGATATAGTGAACGATAATCTAGCCTTTGCTGTATTAACTCTTGCAGTTATAGGCACAGTTATGGTTCCGATACCCTCATTCGCATCTCCTAATTGTGTGGGTATAGTAGTAACTATTGTAGGAACTGGTGGTGATGACATGCTAATAGGAACGTCTGACGATGACGTTATAGTTGGCTATGATGGTAATGACCGTATAGAAGGCCAAGGTGGTTTCGATGTTATCTGTGGTGGCGATAGTGATGACGAGCTTTTTGACGGTGACGAAGATGATTTGATCATAAGTGGCATCGGCAATGACATAATTTCTGGTGACAACGACAATGACAATTTACGAGGTATGGTAGGCAACGATAGAATCTATGGCGGTCCAGGGAACGACGGGATTAATAGTCATGAAGGTAAGGATGGACTATTTGGCGGCGACGGTCAAGACACTTTGAGGGGTAGACCAGGAAATGACTTTATCATGGATAACACTGATAACGACGGTCTTTATGGCAACAACGACGACGACAGACTGTTTGGTGGAACTACATTCGACTTTTTACGAGGTGGGCCTGGTAAGGACTATCTCGACGGTGGTCTTGGTGATGACGCTCTAGATGGTAGTGAGGGAATCGACAAGTGTATTGAAACTTCACTTCCATCAATCAACTGTGAACTATAAGCCAACAATACCTTTTTTTTGAAGTATGAGGGAGAAATAATGCTTCTTTCTCTCAAATGTTTTTCTTATAATGGTAACCATTGTTATAGTAAAACTAAATCATAACGCCTAACTCGTCGAGCGCATATCATATCAAATGTATCACAAGTTATAGAACCAATTCGTAAATCTTACTTTGTCATGAGTTCCCATATCTTACCTACCAACAGGCATACCTATATAGATCTTTTTTGATGCTTCCGCCTAGCTATCACAATCCACAAAATTCATTGTAAGACTTGGCTTTATCAGTTAACATTGCTCTTTGTCTTTCCCTTGCTCTTTGTCATTGATAAATAGTATTCAGCCATAGCCTCTAGGTTGGAAGACATGGCCTCATCTAAATTTGCGAAATGTTTTTCAGTTATGGCCATTAGGTTGATTATAGTCTGTAAGGCTACTGGTCCAAATCCATCCAGGAGCGCTACGTCTAAATTTGATATATATTCTTCAGACATTTCCATAGACATTGATACTATAAGTCATATACCATTAATAATGGTTAGGAAAATAACATAACCTTGGCAGTCACCCCGGTATAGATCGTTACGGGCTCTCATTCCGCTTTACGCTCGTTTTTTTGTTTTTAATCTTACCCCTTCTTAGTTTCAACGCCTCTTCAACAGTTTTATCAATGAATGTAGAGGGTTCATCCCCTAGGTTAATGATTTCATCATAGAGGTCCCTTCTGATGTATGTGATTGGCATTAATAATACTAATATTATCACCGTTTAAGAAACTTTCCACAAACCTGAAGATATCTGATACCTTTGTAGACTTCCTGATAAGTAGTTTTTCTCTAATGATTATCATCCTATCTCACCTTGCTTTAAGGACAGGATACCCTATGTCGTTATGGATCATAAACTGCCTGGCGTAAGATACCCACACATGGATTGTAGAAGCTCGAAGGTTTTGTTGGTCCAACCAGGTGATAAACTCATCAAGAACTTTGTAAGGATCTCTTGAATTATGTTTTATCGCTAACGTCGTCTCTATGAGATCCTTGTCATATGTTTCCTGGTAAAACTTTTCAAATCTCCTCATAGCTGTTCTTGCACTTTCCTTTGTATTCTGGACATGTGATTTTCTG
>JAZFZF010000031.1:0-4052 GCA_036443875.1 Nitrososphaerales archaeon | reverse complement strand
GTATAAAGTAAAGTATGACAAAAGAGTATCTAATGATTTTCTGATCAGACCTTTTCCATCTATGACAGGATACTTCTGGTATTTTCAGCTGAAAGACGGCTATGTCCACATAGGTGCAGGTGACGAGAATAAGAGACATGTTGAAATAGTTAACAATTTTCTTGATAAGCATGTTGGATAGGTTTTAAAGAAAGTTAGAATTCCTATAAGATAAAGTCCTCCTGCTTTATGTGAACCCTTCTATGACGGGAATGTTGTAGGCGTAGGTGAATCAATCGGTACTGTGTATGCGTTGTTAGGAGAAGGAATAATTCCCAGCACAATTTGTGCAGAATTGTTTGTTGATAATATAAACAACCTTCCACGCTACAGAAAACTAGTATTTGAGAAATATAGGATCTATTATACAGCATTCAATTTTGTGAAAAATAAAATAAACAATGAATTCAGAATGATGAAGGATCTGCCAGATTTGGCCAAGATTTATTCATGTATGAAGAAGAGAGAGGATAGGTTTGGCATGGAGATCAAGTTGGCAGATATGATGAAGATAACTAATGTCTAGAACGAAGATCACCAATGCTTATGAAACCGTAGCCTTCCCTCGTTGTTCTGCTTACATCATTATTGTATTCAACTATGAGCTTTGAGTAGTGTTCTAACACTTCTGCTATTTCATCCAGTGATTTTGATAGATAGAAACCAGGACATCTGCCATCAAACTGGAATGTTGCATGTACTTGTGGTTTTCCATTTGCTACAGTAATCCAGGATATGAATGGATACATCTGGCAGCAGCCGGGCCTCGAAGGGTGTAGCTTGCAAGAACCTTCGCCATCCAGGAATCTGCATGACAATGATGTGCCATCTTGCTCATCCGTCTCATCTTCCCTTCTTTTCAGGGAGATCATTGAAAGTGATGTTAGGACGTCACCAAATAATTCAGATTCAGTCCAGCACGATACCATTGTCTCTTTATTCATAAAGTCCTTCTTTGTATAATGAAGTTTCTCACTTATTGCTTCTATGTCTTTAACCGTCAATGGCAAACGCCCCTGCTTTTCACAGCAGTTGTGGCAACGAGGCCATAAACAGTCCCATAATACATATGAATTTTCATTTGTAAGCATCGGTATGTGAAAAATTACATCGTTAACTTGAACTGGAGTGTCCTTTACATCATTTCTTCTGCCAAGTGTAAGGTCGTATATTTGTTCATCAAATTCCCACTTCTTCGATAATTCATCAAGTGCAGATTTAAGATGATTACCCTCCATAGTTTTATATTATATTAGTTCCACTTTAAATCTTACCAATGCTACGAATCAAGGGAAAGTACGCTTCCTCTACTGAAAACAGAAGACTCGTGTGGGAAAGTATAATCTGGCCCCTTGTCTTGGAGAAAAATATATCGTACTTTGATATTGAAGAATATCATGTTGTACGCAACCACTTTTGGGAAAGAGAAGGAATCAGTCAATCAAAGGTAGCGGGGGGTTTTGTTTCGTTGATAATGAAAGGTTTACTTGTAAAAGATAAGGATAATGATGTTTACTCGGTACATTATAGAATTATTCCTTACATGAGGAAGAAGATCAAGTTGGAGTATGGTCAGGCAGTTAGGGAGATCATTACCAAATAACCATATGTCAAGTAAAAGAACAAATACTCAGTATTAGTTGAGTTTATCAGCCCGGAAGCCCGGTCGAGACTAAAAGTTGCCGAATCTAGCGGTCAAGGAAGGGCTAGAAACTCCTTGAGTACCAGGCTCTGGATCCCCGCTAAGAGAAGACACCTGGTGACAGCAGTTCGAATCTGCTCCGGGCTACCACTTATTTCTGAATTAATTTAGGATATTTGCAAATTTTTCTACATAAGTTATATGCGATGTACCCTTGGTCCTGCATCTCTTATTTCACTTGGAATGTTCGCAAATGTGCTGAAGTTTTCCACAAAGAGTCTTGCAAGTCTCTTTGCTGCAATATCATAAGCATCCTCTTCTTGCCATGAAGCTCTGGCATCAAGTAACTCACTTGGTACATCTTGACAAGAGGTTGGAATATCGAGATTGAAGATGTCATCATGGATGAATTCAGTTTTTTCAACAGTGCCATTAATTGCTGCTCTCACCATCGCTCTTGTATATTGGAGTTTAATTCTCTCACCAACTCCATATGGTCCAGCCGACCAACCTGTATTCATGAGATACACTTTAGTGCCATGTTTTTCTATTTTCTCACCAAGCATTTCTGCATAGAGTGAAGCTGGTCGAGGCATAAAGGGCGCACCGAAACAATTTGAGAATGTTTCCCTTGGTTTCGTTATACCTCTTTCCGTACCAGCTAACTTGCTGGTATAACCTGACATAAAATGATACATTGCTGCTTCCCTTGTAAGCTTAGCAAAAGGTGGCATAACACCAAAAGCATCCGCGGTTAAGAATATTATCACTTTCGGATGAGGACCGATACTTGGTATTACCGCGCCTGGGATATTGTGAAGTGGATAAGCAACCCTTGTATTTTGAGATAGGCTATCATCAGAAAAGTTAGGGCTTTTTGTTTTTTTGTCTAGAACGACGTTTTCCATAACTGATCCAAACTTTATCGCATTCCAAATCTGGGGTTCGTGTTCTCTATCCAGATTGGTGCATTTAGCATAGCATCCCCCTTCGAAATTAAAAACTCCATCTTCGGACCATCCATGCTCATCATCACCGATCAACATTCTTTCATGATCAGCTGATAGAGTAGTTTTTCCAGTTCCAGAAAGACCAAAGAACAATGCTACGTCACCATCCTTTCCTATATTAGCAGAGCAATGCATAGGAAATACACCACGTTCGGGAAGATAATAATTCATTGAAGAGAATACCGCCTTCTTTATTTCACCCGCATAGGAAGTAGCCGCTATAAACACAATTCTGCGCTTGAGATTTATTATGACGAACGTCCCGCTCCTGATGCCATCAGCTTCTGGATCTGCCTCATAATCGTTCAGCACTATTAATGTAAATTCTGGTTTGAATGATTTTAATTCAGCATCTGTAGGTCTTATAAACAGTTGATGTGTAGATAAATTCTGCCATGCATGATCGTTGATTATGCGTATAGACATTCTGTGTTTGGGATCCGCACCAACAAATCCGTCGAATATGAATATCTCTTTCTCCCTTATATACACCTTAATTTTCTCGAATATTCTTACAAAATTTTCTTCTGAGAAAGGATGGTTAACTATACCCCAGCTAATGGTATCATGGGTAACATCATCATCCACGATATATCGATCATCAGGCGATCTACCAGTAAACTTACCAGTTAGGACAGAAAGTGCTCCAGTTGATGAAAGTATACCTTCATTTCTATCAACAGCTATTTGTACTAAGGAATCTACAGGAAGGTTTCTTTGTACCTTATCGGTCCTAATACCAATCTTTTTCAACTCCATTAGTCTGCTCTTTTCTGTAATTCCTCGGTTGTTAGTCATAGAACTTAACCATCATACTAGCGTGTATTTAATTCGTTCCATAACCAATTAGCAATGCATATCTCAAAGAAAACCGTTGAAATATCAAAATCATATATAATCTTGAAAGAATCCGCTAAACCCGAATTTTTCCACTACTATCTATGAAACCCCAAGGTATTTCTTAACGGTGGGTGCCTAAAGTTAAAATTGATCAATAATAATGGAAGGCATTAATAGTATTGTATCCACGAATGGAGATCTGTCACTTTTAAATATAGATTTCAAGTCAATTTTAAGTATACTAGTTTATGAGAATATGACCCATCCTTTGCGTACCAAGTTACATAAAATTGAAAAAAAGCTTGTCTGATATTTCCTACCGTGACAGACTTAATCATATAAACTGAAAGGACTTCATGAGTAATATGGCACAGAAGAATACGCTCTATTGCTGGCATATCTGGAAGGTTCTCGACTGGTGCTTTTGTTGTGAACATTGTAGATCCTGCTGTAACAAATTATGCGATTGTTTAGGTTGCAGACATGATAGATAATGTTTAGGATGCAGACAGATTATTAGC